>DBLW01000141.1 GCA_002298075.1 Bacteroidales bacterium UBA714
GTAAAGTTTTGCCGAAGCGCAAACGTATATGTGCGCAAAGCGCAAATATAGCAAAAAGTCGGAAGCAAACATCAAGATTGCATCAAATCAGCACCATCTTCTTATGATTGAAAAATTTAAGCGATTTCTGATTTTCAGATATCAAAACATTTAGTATCTTTGCCCCCATATTTAAAATTAAAGACAAGTGGAACCTCCCAGTCCGATATTGACAAATCAGAATACCCAGGCGGATCAGATGTCTGACGACCCGCTCTCCCAAAACATTTATATGATCATGGGAGCCCCCTCAGAAAATTGCGGGAAGGCTTATTCCGTGTGTGCATGGTCTGCGCGCACAGGATTGTCGTATATAGGCACATCTGACGGGACAGTTTCATAGTCGGCTGAACACATTGTGACATGGCACTATATTTAAGAAAGAAACTTGACAACAAGGCTGAGATCGCCGTATGGCAGATTACAGAGACGGAAGAGCAGCTGACGAGCCTCAGTTCCGTACCCAACGACGAGATGGAGGAGATCTCCATCATACGCAACAAGAACCAGAGAATGCAGAGACTGGCCGTCAGGGCACTCCTGAATGAAGTGTTCGAGGAAAAGATGTACCTCAACCACCATGACAACGGCAAGCCGTATCTGGAAAACTGCGTGACCAACATCAGCATCACGCATACGGACAAATATGTCGCAATCATAACGCATGACGAAGACGATCTCGGAATAGACATCGAGTCACTTGACCGGGACTTTTCCGCTGTAGAAAAGAAAGTCCTGTCCGAGGATGAGATTGAAGACCTCGAAGATGACACCAGAAACGAGCAGCTCGCCATCTACTGGTGCGCGAAAGAAGCCATATTCAAAAGGATGTCCCAGAACAGGGTTGACCTGGCCGAGCAGATTGAGGTGGAAAAATTCCGCCCGAAAGGCGAAGGCGAGCTTGAGGCCACCTTTATACATAAGGACGGGCACGAGGAGGAATTTGAACTTGAATACATGACTTTCGACAGGCACGTACTGGTATGGCTTGTCGGCTAAAGCCCATCTCGGCACACCAGTCAGATGCAATAACACATTTGTTTACCAATTTAGATTTTTTCTAAATTAAATACAACAGAAATCCCCTGTTAAACAAGCAGTTAACAGGGGTTTCCATTTATTGTTGAAAACTTTTTCCAGGACTTGCATAAGATTATAAGAAGTATTCCATTATCTTTGTCCTCCGGTTTTGACAGACCAATCCGGCAAGACATACAATCAAAAAAAACATACACATTTTCGGTCCGCAACATAGCGGCGGCGGACTGATATAAACAGGATATCTTATGGTCAGAAATGTTATCAAGCGCGACGGCAGGGTCGTAGAATTCGACAAGCGTAAAATTGTTGATGCCATACTAAAGGCTATGGACGTCACGGAAGAGGGCGAAGACATCGTCCTCGCAGCGGAAATCGCATCGGCAATTTCCAAAATCAATGAGGACAGGATGAGCGTGGAGAACATCCAGGACCACGTTGAGATCGAACTTATGAACAGCCCTAGAAAGGAAGTCGCAAAGAAATACATAGCATACCGCAACCAGCGTAACCTTGCGAGAAAGGCAAAGTCACGCGAGATATTCCAGGAAATCATAGACGCGCAAGCGACTGAAATAACAAGAGAGAACGCCAACATGAATGCGGACACGCCTGCAGGCATGATGATGAAATTCGCTTCCGAGTCCACCAAATCATATGTTGACGAGTGCATGCTCTCCGAAGACGTCAAGGACGCGGTAAAAGGGAATTATATCCATATACACGACAAGGACTATTATCCTACCAAAAGCCTGACCTGCATACAGCATCCTCTCGACAAGATTCTCGAAGACGGGTTCTTCGCAGGACACGGTGAATCAAGACCGGCAAAGCGCATCGAGACAGCAAGCATACTCGGATGCATCTCAATGGAGACGGTACAGAATGAGATGCATGGCGGACAGGCAATTCCCGCTTTCGATTTCTATATGGCACCTTTTGTCAGAAGGTCATTCCAGGAAGAGCTTGATAAAATCGGGGAAATCAACGGAGAGGACTACAAGAGGCTCTACGATGCCCCGATAGACGATTACATCAAACGTGACCTGATAGGGATACAGGGTGACGACAGGGTAATCCAGCACGCGATAAACATGACCGTCAGCCGTGTACACCAGTCAATGGAGGCGTTCGTGCACAACATGAACTCGATACACTCACGCGGAGGCAACCAGGTTGTATTCAGTTCAATAAACTACGGGACAGACACTTCGGCTGAAGGACGCTGCGTAATACGTGAGATACTGAACACCACTTATGAGGGAGTCGGAAACGGCTCGACAGCCATATTCCCGATACAGATATGGAAGAAGAAGAGGGGCGTAAGCTACCTTCCTGAAGACAGGAACTACGACCTGTACAAGTTCGCCTGCAAAGTGTCTGCGAGAAGGTTCTTCCCTAATTTCCTCAACCTCGATGCGCCATTCAACAAGCATGAATTGTGGAGGGCGGATGACCCTAAGAGATACCAGCATGAGGTTGCCACAATGGGCTGCCGCACAAGGGTATTCGAAAACAGATTCGGCCCGAAGACTTCAATCGGACGCGGCAACCTTTCATTCACGACAATAAACATAGTGAAGCTGGCCATCGAGTGCATGGGAATCCAGAGTCAGGAGGACAGGATACACGAATTTTTCACGAAACTCGACTGGGCTCTCGATATTGCGGCAAAGCAGCTTAACGAAAGATTCAATTTCCAGAAGACTGCACTCAAGAAGCAGTTCCCGCTGCTCATGGGAGCGCTCTGGCTTGACAGTGACAAACTCTCGGACAATGATACCATAGAGGCAGTCATCAACCACGGAACCCTAGGAATAGGTTTCATCGGACTTGCAGAGACTCTAATCGCCCTATGCGGCAAGCACCATGGAGAGTCTCAGGAGGCACAGGAGCTTGGCCTGAGGATCGTGTCATTCATGAAGGACAAGGTCGGCGAGTTCTCCGAGAAGTACAGGCATAACTTCAGCGTGCTTGCAACCCCGGCAGAAGGCCTCTCAGGAAGGTTCACAAAGGGTGACAAAAAGAAATTCGGCGTGATTCCGGGCATTACGGACAAGGACTATTACACAAACTCCAACCATGTTCCGGTATATTATAAATGCACCCCGAAGCACAAGGCGGAAATCGAGGCGCCATACCATCCGCTTACCGGCGGCGGCCATATCTTCTATGTGGAGATCGACGGAGATGCCACTCATAACCCTGAGGCAATCATGGCAATCGTGGACCTTATGGACAAATATGACATAGGTTACGGTTCCGTCAACCACAACAGGAACAGGTGCATGGACTGCGGATTCGAGAATGCTGACGAGGGACTGTCCGTATGCCCTCACTGCGGAAGCGGCAAGATAGACAAGCTCCAGCGCATCACGGGCTACCTCGTGGGCACTACAGACAGATGGAACAGCGCCAAGCTGGCCGAGCTTAAAGACCGCGTGGTCCACAAATAGCGGCAGATGGACTACAAGACAAAAGACAACAGTCTTTCCGGTATATCAGGAATACGCATTCTTGATATACTGGAAGAGACTATGGCTGACGGCCCCGGCCTGAGGACGGCCATATATTGCGCAGGTTGCGCGCATCATTGCCCGGGATGCCATAACCCGCAATCATGGGACTTCATGGGAGGACGCATGGCCAGCATAGAGGAAATCCTGGACATAATAAAAGAAGATGAATTCTGCAATGTGACATTCTCAGGAGGAGACCCGCTCTATCAGGTGGAGGCCTTCACTGAGCTGGCGCGGCGCATCAAAGAAGAAACGGACAAGACCATCTGGTGCTACACCGGCTTCACTTATGAGGAAATCATCGCAGACGGAAGACTCAGCATGATTCTTCCATATTTGGATGTAATTGTGGACGGGCCGTTCATAGAGGAGAAAAAAGACAAGGAGCTGCTTTTCAGGGGCAGCTCCAATCAAAGGATAATATATCTGAACGGGAAGCCTGACGACACGATACCAGGCACGGTACCGCTAATACAGGCCAAGTGACCATTACTTCCGCTTCAGCTGAGAAAAGAAACGGTTATTCGGCCCTGCATTCCGGACACAAAAGTCCAGCCCGCAATCCTGGCACCATCCGCCTCCACACAGCACATATTCCAAGGAAGCCTTGAAACGGTGTCCGTTTTCACATTCCCAATCGAATATGGCCCCTGCCTGGCCGAGATTCTCTTCCGGCCCGAGGAACTTGCCTCCGCGGAATTCCGCAGCCGCCCTGACTTCATCAAGAGTCAGTTCGACAACAGGCGTATCAACATTCCAGCCATGTTTCAGATTGAAGGCTTCTCCCGTCTCCAGGGCCTTGTCAAGATTCTTTTCGAGATAAGGCGGACGCATCTGCTCCCATGAGCGGATGTTACGGTAGGCTTCCATCGAGCCATAATACGCGGCCAGCTTCTCATGGTCGTCCTCAACCCAAGACTGCGTGCCCATGCCTTTTTCAAAAGCATAGCGCTTCATGAAAAGCTTTATGGCAAAGGCAGGCGCAAGGAAGGCAAGCGAATAAAACCATGGAAGCCCCTTCTTCATGTCCGCAAAATATTTGTCAACCGGGACATTGGCCCTGAAGTGAAGGTGCTTTTCAAGCTCGTCAGCATCCAGATACCACATTCCATGGAAATTGCGTGTCGCAAACCACTGAGGCTCGAACACTTTCTCAGGAGACGGCAGCCCAAGCGCGCCGAGCATGCGGTGAAGGAACTCATAGTTGGTCATGCGGTACTCCTCGCCGCTGCTTATGTTATAGAACTTGTTCCAGAAGTCGTCAGCGACCCAGTCTTCACAGACATTTGCGAGAAGACGTCCGGAATCTTCTATTGTCGCCCATTCGAGCACTCCTGCCATAGGTACATGGAATGCAGTCGGATTGACAACTTTGAGGATACCAGGATACAGGATTCCCGTCTGCCTGAGAGACACCCATTTCTTTATGCCGGAATCGACAATAATCTTCTCCGCCTTACATTTGGAGACAGCATACATGTCATAACGGCTCGCACATACAGGATCTCCGGCACGTCCCCAGTGCTCTGGAACGCTCCTGTCTCCATACTGGGCAATCGAACCGATATACACCACCTTTATATTGTCGGCATCAGGCTGTGCAAGGACAGCCTTTGCAATATGCCCGGCAGCCGAGACATTCACTTTCAGAGTCTTTTCCGGATAATAATCAGCGGCCGGGGACACCATTCCGCCCACATGAAGCACATAATCAGCTCCCGTTACACCCCTGAGCACATCTTCATAAGAAGTCAAATCTCCCCAGATTATCGTAACGGAAGGGTCATTCTCATATTTCTCCAGCAGTTTCCGGTTTTTCTTTCCCGGGCGGGCCAGAAGCCTTATGTCAAACTTGTTCTTTTTGTAGAGTTCCTGGAAACCGGCCCATCCCATATTGCCGGTACCTCCTGTCAAAAATATTGTCTTCTTTTTCATATCATCAAAATTTATGGCCGCATTCTATCTGAGCCAATGCTCCGGATTCTGCGGCACGGTATCTTTCCAAAGTTCAAAATGCAGCTGTGTCTGCCCCATTATGGTATCGACAGTGCCGAGAGCCTGTCCGGTCACCACCTTGTCACCGACCTTTACATCAACGGTGGCAAGCTTGCAATAAAAAGTAAAATAATTCTTTCCGTGCTGCACAAGGACACATTTGTTGTATCCCGGCATGACGAAGACCTGCTTCACAGTTCCGCCAAACACTGCCTTTGCGCGCGTTCCGCTTGAAACGGCCATATCTATACCATTGTTCGCCGGCAATTCAAGATTCTTGAAGACCTGATGATACTGCTTGCCGAACCTGGACACGACCGGCCCGTCAACAGGTCTCGGAAGCTTGCCCTTATTCTTGAAGAAATCTTTTGAAAGACTTATCTCCGCAGCATCATCAGGCTTTGTCCCGTCCGGTTTTTTCTTGGCCTTGACAGCTTCGGCAATAATCCTCTGGATTTCACGGTTAAGGGCATCCACTTCCTTCTTCTTGGAGGAAAGCTGCTTCTCATATTTTCTGCGGTCCTTTTTCAGCTGGCGCACGACTTCATCACACCGCGCTTCATCCTTGCCAAGCTTATCGAGTTCGCGCACACGCTCAGCACGGACTTTCTCAGCATCTTTTTTCAGAAGGGCAAGCTGTTCTTTCTCGTTTTCAAGCTCAACCTTTGCCGCGCGTATCTTCTTGGCCTCGTTTTTCATTTCGGAAGAAAGGTTCTTGAAATATCCGAAACGGCGATATGCCTGCGTAAGGTCATTGCTTGCAAGCATATACATATACCAGACGCGTGAATCGCGGTTACGGTATGCGCTCATTACCAGACGAGAATAATGCCCGGTAAGAGTATCCACGCGTGCCTGCATCCTGTTTATGCCGCGTTGTTTCAGGTAAATCTTGTCCGAATACTCACGAATCTGCCTGTCGCTTTCCGCCACAAGAGCCTTCCTGTTGGATATATTCTTCCGTATCAGCTCCAGGTCAGAAAGCATTGAGCTGCTCTTGGAGGCATTGGACGCAATCTGGGCATCCAGAATCGCAATCTCGCGTTCCAGGCGGGCCTTTTTCTCCTCATGCTGCCTTGTATCCTGGGCCGAAGCTGCAAAACAGCCTCCTATCGTCAAGGTGACAACTGCAAAGGTTTTCAACAATAGCTGCTTCATCCCGTCACTCTTTTATGGCTTCCTTCCGTATTCTGACCCTGTCTTCCAAATCAGGTATCTTTCCTCCGTTCTTCTGGATGGCCATATTCCAATACACGAACGCGAGGTCATATTCCTTCAAAGCATAGAGCACCTCCGCATAATGGTCCATTATGACCGCACTGTCCTTCCCGCCGTACAGCATCGCATGCTTGAAGAACGGCTTGGCCTCAAGAGCCTTGCCCTGAAGATAAAGAATCCAGCCGAACGTGTCAAGATAAGTGGCATTGTCCGGCTCAGCCTCTATGGTCTTCTTGCTCATGGAATAGGCTTTCTTCAGTTTCTTGCCCTCCACACTAAGGTAATAGGCATAATTGTTCAGCACATATACATAGTCGGGATTAATCTTGAGAGCCTTGTCATATGACTTGTATGCTTTTGGGGCATCACCAATCTCATGATATGCATCACCCATCGTTGACCATGCCCTCAATGTCCTGGCGCTGTCCTTCGGGAAAGTCCCTATAACTTCCCTGCATGCCTCGACAACCTTGTCAAACCGCTCCAGATTATAGTCTCCGACACTTGCCATCTCAATAAATGCCGGTTCATCCGGAAAGCGCCTGAAAGCTTTGCGGCCCTCTGATGATAGTTCATCCCATTTCTGCGCATACATGAGAAATTCTATGAAATTGGCTCTGGCAGTAAGGCTTTCCGGGTACAGGTCCGCGCTTTTGCGGAAAGTTCCCTCAGCAATGTCATGCCTTCCGGTCGAATAATAATAGAAGCCGGCAGTCTGGAGCATAGTGCTGTCCACCGGATGGGCCTCAAGAGCCTTCACAAACACGGTGTCAAGCTGCGGCCTGAAAGTATTCAGGAATTTCGGCTCGGTCCTCTGCACGATTGCCATCATATATTCAGTCTTGGCAGGGACAGGGCTTCCGGGGTCGGAGACGAATTTGTAAAGAATCGGGAAATATGCGTCATAGCGGCGCGTCATCCGCAGCGCCTCAGCCTTCCCGAGCATTGCCGGAATATAGTCAGGAGCAATGTCCAGGGCTTCATCATAATAAGCTATGGCTGTCGTGTCGTTGTACATGGACATCTGATAATCAGCCAAAGTTGACAGGACATATGGTGAAGAGTACTCTTTGTTATAGTCTTCAAGAGACTGGAACGCTTCTTCCTGCCGTCCCATTATACGCAGGAGATTGAACCTATAAACGGCTATGGATTCTGTCATGCCGAACACGGTCTTTATCTCTTCCAGTGTCTCAAGCGCCTTGTCGTATTCTTTCTGGGCTGAATAAAGTTCAGTGAGGTCAAAGTAAAGCTCGCTCTTCTTCGGAAAGTCCTCAAGGAGCTTTTCATATATCCCTATCGCAAGTTCCTGGCGGGCGGTAATGGCATACAGTCCGGCAAGCCTGTGACGGTACCAGAAATTATCTCCGTCCAATCTGACCGCCTCCCTAAGATACTCCTCCGCAAGTTCCTTCTCTCCCCTTGCAAATGAGATTTGCGCAAGATAATACCATGCGGCATCATTCGTCTTGTCCTCTTCAATGATTCTCCTCAGGATAGTCTCTGCTCCTTTTATGTCGTTGCCGTCATACTTTTCCACCGCATCCACGAGCATGTTCCCAAGCCTGGCATCACTTCCAGACTGGGCGATGGCATGCCCGGCAATCCGTGATAGCAATAAAACCGACAGCAGTATTTTCAAAAAAATCTTCATAGTCTCATTAATGATAAAAATGCTTTACGGGCATTAAACTTACAAAAATAACACTCAAATTCGGGAAAAATGCATAAGTTTGGAAAAAATCTGCCGATGATGCAACTATTATGGTCCGGATTGCATCTATTTCGGCGCAAGAAAAACAATTGCCTTTTCTGGACCCAATTTGATGAATTTTGGCGGAAGCATTTGATTTACAACTCATCCACTCCTGCATAAACGGAGACAGGGGATCCCAGAAGGCCTTATATGACCGTCTGGCGCCACGCATGTTCCCATTGTGCATGAGATATGCCGGCGACAGAGCCGTTGCGGAGGACATGCTTCAGGACGGATTCATAACTTTGTTTACCAGGCTTGACAGCTATAAGGGGGAAGGTTCTTTCGAAGGATGGGCACGCAGGATATTCGTGACTACGGCGCTGATGAGCCTGAGAAAGAAGGATGCCTTGAAAATGAGCGAGGAAATAGACTCGGCGCGCGGCATGAAAGCGGAAACGATGTCCCAGACCCAGGCGCTCAACTATAAGGAACTGATGGAACTCGTGATGGAGCTTCCTCCTGGATTCAGGACGGTGTTCAACATGTACGCCATAGAAGGATTCTCCCACAAGGAAATCGGCGACATGCTTGGAATCAGTGAAACAACGTCAAGGACGCAGCTAAGCCGGGCCAGGACATGGTTGCAGAATAAAATTAAAGAAAGAGAAAATGTTTGAAGACAGTCATAATACTGATTTTGACCTTCTGATGAAGTCCATTCTTGAAGGCGGACAGGAAGAAGTTCCTGAGCGCGTTTGGGGCGGCATCTCGGAAGAGCTCGATCATCTTGCACGACGCAAGAAGGCCGCACTGTGGTGGAGAAGGGCCGCCATAGGTTCAGCGGCTGCTGCGGTTGTGGCTGTCGGGATGTTCCTCTGCTTCAACGGCCCCCAGACACATCAGGATGACAGCACTATGATAGCGGTCGTTCCGCCGGTCCTGGAGAGTGACGGCAACGTGACTTTGGCCAATGCAGAAGAGCAGCCTGCGGAACAGATGGAGGTAAGGAGCTGTTTTGTTCCGCGTTCCGCCGCAGAATTTAAGACGGCCATTGATGAAGTTGCCGCAGATGCAGGTCAAGCCCAGCCTGTGCACGACAAGTCTGAGCAGGACAGGTCTGAGCAGTATAAGCCTGAAAATCAAGGTCCGTCAGAAATGAAGAAAGCCGATGAAGGAAGAGGCCGGAATCAGGAAACGTCCAAAGGCCAAAGTACTCAAGGCAGTCTGAAGCTGGAAGACAATTGGAAAGAGACTCCGGAAGACGGTGATTTCAAGGCAGACAATTCACGCGCATCTGTCGTGATATCCGGAATCACAGGAACAAACAGCACCCGCAGCAAAGCAAGGCACAATCTGATGAAACGCCCTACCGTACCGTCCACAAAGCCAAGGACCGGAATTACGGAGACCAGCACAAACACGACATACGGCATCCCTGTCTCATTCGGGGCAGGAGTGAAGGTCGACATTACTGAAAGATGGGCCGTCGGAGCAGGACTTAATTACACCCTGCTTACAAGGAAATTCTATGGAACATATACCAAAGCCACTGAAGACGGCATAATCGAGATTTCACAATCATCTGACATAAGGAATGCCCAGCATTATATCGGAATTCCGGTAAACGCTTATTTCAACATCCTGGACAACAGGCATGTGAACTTCTATGCCTATGCAGGAGGAACCGCAGAAAAATGCATATCTGACAGATATGAGGTGCTGAACGTAAACGGTTCCCCGATAATCCACAAGGAGAAAGCCAAGGGTGTCCAGCTTTCGGCAAACGTCGGAATCGGAGTGGAATTCATGCTGGGGAAATATGTCGGACTGTATGTTGACCCGAGTCTCAGATATTACTTCGACAACGGACAGCCTAAAAGCATAAGGACCGCCCAGCCTCTGATGCTCGGTTTCGAAATGGGCATAAGAGCCCGCCTTTAGAAGTCAGCGGTGCCCTTCAATTATATTCCTTGCAAGAGTATTTGCGCATACGAAATCACGGAGTTCCGTACAATCGGTCTCAAGAATGGTATGCCTGTCCCCCTGCCATAACATCGAACCTTTGGATATGAAGCCTATCTTGTCTCCTATCTCAAGAATGGAGTTCATGTCATGCGTATTCACAACTGTTGTCATGTTGAATTCTTTGGTCAGGTCGCTTATCAGGCGGTCAATGAGAATCGATGTGTATGGGTCAAGGCCTGAATTTGGTTCGTCACAGAACAGGTAAGACGGATTAAGGGCTATGGCACGGGCGATTCCGACCCTTTTCTGCATACCTCCGCTGAGTTCATTCGGATACTTGTTGTCAGAACCGGTCACATGCACCTTCTCGAGATAATATCTTGCACGTTCTTTTTTATAGGCAGCAGACCAGTCCGTGAAAAACTCCATAGGAAACATTACATTCTCCAGAACAGTGGCAAAGTCAAACAATGCGCTTCCCTGGAAGAGAATGCCGATATTCTGGCGCAGCTCTTTCTTTTCCTTATATGACATCTTTGACAGTTTCCTGTCGCCATAGCATATCTCCCCGCTGTCAGGCTCAAGAAGCCCTATCAGGTTTTTCAGCAGGACAGTCTTGCCGGAACCGCTCGCCCCGATTATCATATTGCATTTCCCGGCTTCATATTCGACACTGATATCTTTCAATACAGGTGCCCCGTCAAAACTTTTGTACAGGTGTTCAACTTTTATCATGGTCTTGCCTCCTAATAAAGCATGAGCTGTGTGAGCACAAGGTCAAACAGAAGTATGAGAATGCTCGTTATTACTATTGATTTGGTGCTTGAATGCCCGACTCCGAGAGAGCCGCCCTTTGCATAAAAGCCGTTGAATGCGGATATTGATGATATCATGAAGCTGAACACGGACATTTTGAAGCAGCTGTAAAAGATATAGAATCCATTGTAGCAGAACTTGATGCCCGTTATATATGATGCCGTCGATATTATCTGCGTAGTCTCCACCACCAACCAGCCTCCGACAAGTCCGAGAATGAGGCTGAGTAGCATAAGAAAAGGACTAAGAAGCGTGGCTGAGGTGATTTTCGGAAGCACGAGGAAGCCTGCGGAATTGACCCCCATCATGTCCATGGCATCAATCTGCTCCGTTATGCGCATGCTGCCTATCTCCGATGCGATGTTTGAGCCCATCTTTCCGGCCAGGATAAGGGCTATCATTGTGGAACAGAATTCCAGAATAAGGCTTTCCCTGACCATATATCCGACATACATCTTGTCAATTACCGGATTCTCAAGGTTTGATGCAGTCTGTATTACGAGCACACCACCGATGAAAACCGAAATGACTCCCACTATAAGTATGGAAGAAAGAATGAGTTTGTCTGATTCGTTCACAAACTGCCTCCAGAACAGCCGCAGCTTTTCCGGTTTTCTGAAAACCATTTTCAGAAACAGGAAATACTTTCCGACAGACTCAAAAAAAGTTTTTATCATTTAAAAATTTATTTTTACCCGGACAAATTTACCACTTTTTTGTCTTTTTTAAAGAAGTTCCCGATTATTAAGGCAAGATTTGGACA
>DBLW01000163.1 GCA_002298075.1 Bacteroidales bacterium UBA714
TCGACTTTGGCTATATTTGTGCTAATGTCTTGATTTAAATATTGTCATATGAGTACATTCGGTATAAAAGAACAATTCAGAGGACCTGTCGTCATAGCGGCGACCGGTCTCTTTTTATGTTTCAGCATCTTATTTTTCATGCCTGCTGAAATTCCTCACAAGATAACTCTTCCAGTAGCGACACTTGCATTGGCATCGCTCTGGCTGTGCCCTTGGCAAATAAGCGCGGCCCTCATTTTCTCCGCAGCCGGAGACTATATGGGTTCGTGCGGAAATTTCCTGTGGCAGATGACTTTCTTTGCAATCGGGCATATCCTCTACATCATTTATTTCATAGGAAGATATCTCCGCAATGACATGATAATGACCGGCAGACGCAAAGGGTATCTCATAACCATTGTAATTTGCGCAGCAGCCCTTCTGACTTTCGCGCTTTGCAGAATAATCCCCCAGGCTTACATCAAGGAAGGAGCGATGATAGGGACTGGCACAGGGATATATGCAACCCTAATCTGCCTTATGCTTGTAAGCGCACTTATGCAGCGCAGCTGTCTCTTCGCGCTCGGAGCCGTCCTTTTCGTGTTTTCCGATTTCACGCTTGCATGGAACAAATTCATCAACCCGGTTCCCTACCGTGATTATCTGGTCCTTGTTACATATTTCCTTGCACAGTGGCTGATTTTTGCCCGCTCGACAGGCTGCAGAATGCATCCTGCATCCAAGCATGCACTGCTGTAAGCGGTTTCGAGTGGCAGAATAGTATAATTTGAGGACAATCCCGGCCTTAGCATTCAATTGTAAGCATGTTTTTATTCAGCCACATGAATTTTATGCAATAATGTCGGATAATTTTTCCTTTTGGCACGGTATTGGTACAATCCGAAATCGCACTTAATTAGTTTTCATAAATATTGATATCATAATGATATTTAACTGGTCTCCGCCCCATGTGATTTGGAACGGAGACTTTTTTATTGGACGGCACCACTTTTATTGGCATGCCGCTGACTGCGGCCGCCAACACTAAAACTTTATCATTCAACAATATACCCAATCATATATAAGCAAATCCGCCAAGCCTTAATCTGCTAATTACAAATTGAGACAAGACAGTTTATTGTCCAATCATCGGCAAACCTGTTTCAGGACAAGACAATCTGTCCCGTATATTGAAAAGCTTGGATATAATGAGAGCATTACGCGAGATTTGAAGATTGCAGAGAGCGCTCTGAAACATAATTTTGGGAACAGGAGGGCGAGTCTGAATTGATTCTCAGACATGGTTTTCACTTGAGCCAAAAGAAGCACGCAAACAGTAGCGCCATGCCACATACTGCAAACAACAATTGAAAAACGGTGTAAATATCGTGCGATTTTTTTACCGTTTTTCTTTTGGGGAGTATTCGGTAAAAATTTTGGCCGATTCTTAAACCGTTTTACTACAACAACGGCCGGCTCCTTTGAAGGAAGCCGGCCGCCGGTTTCAAAAGACAATCAAATATTAAAGTTCCCAAGCGAGTGCTGATGCTCCGAGAATGGCTGCATCCGATTCCTTAAGCTGTGAGAACACTATCTTGACCTTATTTCTCCACAAAGGAAGGACATTGGCATTCATGGCCTCCTCGATAGGTGCAAGGAGATATTCCTTTGCCCTTGCAAGACCTCCGAAAAGCACAATGGCCTCAGGAGCACTGAATGCGATGAAGTCTGCAAACGAACGTCCGAGAATCTTTCCTGTAAACTCAAAAATCTTGAGAGCAAGCTTGTCTCCTTCTTTGGCAGCCTCGTACACATCCTTAGACGTGATGTTGTCAAGGCTTCTCAGGACAGAAGGCTCATCAGTAAGTTCAAGCCATTCTCTTGCTGTACGCGACACACCCGTAGCTGAGGCATAGGTCTCAAGACATCCGGTCTTGCCGCAATTGCATGAACGTCCGTTGCTCCTTACTGCAGTCACATGTCCAAGCTCTCCGGCAAATCCGTCATGTCCATAAACGACCTCACCGTTGATAATGATTCCGCTTCCGACACCTGTACCGAGGGTAATCATTATGAAATTCTTCATTCCCCTTGCGGCGCCATATGTCATCTCGCCTACTGCAGCTGCATTCGCGTCATTCGTAAGAGCCACAGGAAGTCCGTTCATCGCATCCGAGAGAAGCTTGGAAAACAGGATTGTCTTGCTGCCACCCCAAGAAAGGTTAACGGCATTCTCGATTGTACCTGTATAATAATTTCCGTTAGGAGCTCCGACACCGATTCCGCGGATGTCGCCTTCGCATCCGGACTCCTTGATAATCTTGTTCAGAGCCTCTGCCAGCTCGGCAATATAAGGTTCTACATCTGTATAAGTATCAGTACGGATGACTGTCTGTGCAAGCACTGTACCCCTCGCGTCAACTACACCGAGCTTGGTAGTCTGGCCGCCGACATCAATTCCAACTACAAACTGTGAATTCATTTTCTATCTTTATTTATTGTAAGACTTATGCTTTCCTCACCTTTGAGCCGAGAATGGCAAACCAGAGGATATAAATCAAGGCTGCAACGACCACCCAATAGCTGACCATGAAATTTGTAGCATCAGCAATGGCATTCTGCAGAAGCGGAAGCACACCGCCGCCGACAACCATAGTCATGAACAGACCGGAGGCAAGAGCGGAATGAGAGCCGAGTCCCTCCACTGAAAGATTGAAGATTGTACCCCACATTACAGATGTGCAGAGACCGCAGAGCACAAGCAGAAGAGCTGTAAGAGGGACATTAACCATATCAAAGCCAGCACCTGTGAACACAGGCATTGAAACCTGCACATTCTCTGAGAACATCGCGCCAACAACAAAGACAGCGGCAACTGCTGAAGTCACAGTCAGCTGGACACGGCTTGAAACCTTTCCGCTGATGAAGCTTGACACGAAACGTCCGATAAGCATGAGGAACCAGTAAGTTCCAGCAACGAAACCTGCGATAGTCGCCGCATTGGCCGCACCAAGATTCTCTGTAAGGTAGAAATTGAGTGTTCCGGGTATTCCGACCTCTACACCTACGTAAAGGAAGATGGCAATGACACCGAAAACAAGATGCTTGTATCTGAGAAGCACTTTGACAGACGCGTCAGACTTCTCCTGCTGAGGCTCGACGAACGGAACGAATGTAAGGATTATATACGTCGCAGCGAATACTGCCATTGCAATGTAAAGGACCGTATTCACGTCTGAGATTGCAGTCTCCTTGGTAACGGCACCGATAAGCGCACCCACGAGCATAGGTGTGAGTGTACCCATGAGGGAGTTGAACGTGCCACCGATCTGAACAAGCTGGTTGCCCCTGTTTCCGCCGCCTCCGAGGAGGTTTAGCATAGGGTTAACTACAGTGTTGAGGATACATACGGAGAATCCGCAAATGAAAGCGCCAAGAAGATATACGAAGAAATTGGCTGGAAGTCCGGCAAAAGTCGCCCCTACGCCGATTTTTCCGGAAAGGAACTGGATGAGGACTCCGAAAAACCCGACTCCGACACCGATGAGCGCGGTCTTTTTGTAACCGTAGTTAGTTATGAGCTTGCCTGCAGGAATACCCATGAGAAGATATGCAAGGAAGTTCATCATATTACCCATCATTCCCAATGTGTTGGAGCCGTCAATGCCTGGAGCCTGCTTCCAGATGGTTCCGATAGGAGCGGCAAGGTTGGTCACGAAAGAAATCATTCCGAAAAGGAACATCATCGTGAGAATCGCCACCCAATTTGTCTTGTTTTTGTTCATTTGTTTGAGTTTTTATGTTAATAATTATTCAATTTCGTGGCAAAAGCGCGTCTAAGGTACGATTTTTTTTTCATACGGGAATGGAGGACGGTCAAAAAAATAGCAGGATCCCCTCCCCAAGGAATCCTGCCGTATATAAAACGAACTTAACAAATAGACACGAAAAAATTTCTGATGTCTTTTGCAAAGATAATGATTTAATATCAATTTGCAAATTATGGATAACGATTTTCAACAATTACAGGACAAATACGTTAACATTTTGCACAACAAAAGCGGCTATTGTCCTGACGGACATATATAC
>DBLW01000194.1 GCA_002298075.1 Bacteroidales bacterium UBA714
GGCCGCATCCTGCATCAGTTCCCTGTAATGCTGAATCATCTCACGGCCACCTCCTTTCAGAAGCCTTACGATTTCCTCTATATTGTCGTTATATTCTTTCTTTGAAATTGCCCCGATGCAGCATCCGCGGCACTTGCCTATATGAAAATTGAGACATGGGCGGTATTTCCCGCGGAGAATTGCGGCAGAGTCAATCTTGAGATTGCAAGTCCGCAAAGGATACGTGCTATGGAAAAGCTCTATGAGACTGCGGGCATGCATGACGCTGCTGTAAGGGCCGAAATATCTGGAGCCGTCCCTTACAACCCTGCGCGTAAGGAAGACTTTCGGATATTCATCAGCACTGACGCATATCCACGGATATGTCTTGGAATCCTTAAGCAGGATATTGTAGCGCGGCTTGTACTGCTTTATGAGATTGTTCTCAAGCAAAAGTGCGTCAGCCTCGGTCTCTACAACGGTATATTGCGCATCTGCAATCTTGGAGACCATGACCGCCGTCTTGCGGGTAAGCCTTTCAGCCGGCACGAAATATTGCGCAACCCTCTTGTGAAGGTCCTTGGCCTTGCCCACATAGATTACATTCCCCTCAGCGTCATAGTATCTATAGACGCCGGGGGAATGCGGAAACAATGATATTTTCTCTTTTAAGGTCACTCAGCGAGACATTCTGCAACAGCCTCTTCTACATTAGCCCCATAAAGGCCTCTCTTGAGGATTGTGCCGTCAGGACCGATGAGCATGATATGAGGAATGCCCTCAATGCCATATATTTCGGTAGGCACGCTTCCCGCATTATTAATCTGATTCCAGTTCACGCCAAGCTCAGCCGCCGTTGAAATGGTCACCTCTACCGGTTCACGCTCCCAGACTGCAATGCTGAGCACGTCAAACTTCTCACCTTTATATTTCTCATAAACGGCCTTGATGTTAGGGATTTCCCTTTTGCATGGTCCGCACCAAGGTGACCAGAAATCCACAAGCACATATTTGCCTTTGCCCACATAGTCAGAAAAATTCACTTCCTTATAAAGCGGCTGAGGAGGAATGCTTCTTGACTGTCCATATACTGTATTGACTGTGAAGTCCTTGAACATCTTGCCCTCGGCAGTCTCAAGCCTTGCAGTAATGGCTTTCTTCATGCCCTGGACATACCTGTGCCCGCCCATTTCTGGTGAAAGGCCATCAATAAGAGAATTGAGTCTCTCGTCATCAGCCTCCCCTCTCATGTTCTGGATTGCAAGCAGGGCGATGAAGTTATCCTTATTGTCTGAGACAAGCCCCGCATTGTAGTCGATATACGACTGCATGAACTCCTCATAGAACTTGTCAAAAGCCTCTTCCTTCTGAGCGTCAGTCATAAGTGTATCGGAATATATCTCCTGACGTTTCGCCATAAATTCTTCACCGACGCTCTTGCCATGCACGGTAAATTCATTCAGCCTCTCCTGAACTGAAATTTTGGGATATTTCGAAGTTACCTTTGTCTCATCATCGATAACTACATTGAGAGGAGTACCGTCAGCAATGAAATTAGCTCCGTAATTGGCTGCCGTCACGGTTCCGAGAACTGTCACATCAGTAGGAACAGTCAGCGTGAATTTTCCGTCAGTAACAGGCACAAGAGTGTCAATCTGTCCTACTGCGATATTCACTTCCGAAATGCCCGCAGGAACAACCACTCCTGAAATCTCGGTGTTCTCCGCAACTTTTGCGCAGGAAACCGCTGCAGCAGCCGCAAAGGCCGCAAAAAGAATTGTTCTTGTCTTCATACTATAATTTTTAGTCATTTATTTCATATAATGCCACCGTCTTACAACCGGTCCGCACAATTGACAAAGATAATCATTTTTCCCGAATGCCTCCTGCCTGATGCAAATCAGGTTGCGATGTGGAGCACAAATGGCCATATGTCAGCAACTACTGGAATAGGGTTCCCTTTAATCGGGGAATCTGACAGAAACAAACAGCTTTTATACTCCATGATTTTCCTTTGAATTGTCATATGCAATTGCAAGTGTCAAGAGAAAAGCGGCATAAAAAAGGGGACCGTCCTCTTGGACAGCCCCCTCCGTCAAATATCGGAAAAAACTATTTGTTCTCTCTGCGCTCACGGCCTCCGCGTCCTCCGCGACGGCGGTCACCGCCACGTCCTCCACGGTTGTTGCCTGACTGCTGAGCCTGAGCAGCGATACCTGCGTTAGGTGAGAGATCTTTCTTACCATAAACCTCACCGTTGCAGATCCATACCTTGATGCCAAGGACACCGACTTTAGTATGAGCCTCTGCAAGCGCATAGTCAATGTCAGCGCGGAATGTGTGAAGAGGTGTACGTCCCTCTTTGAACATCTCGCTTCTTGCCATTTCAGCACCGCCGAGACGGCCGCTGATCTGAATCTTGATACCCTCTGCTCCTACTCTCATGGTAGTAGCCACTGCCATCTTGATAGCCCTTCTGTAAGAAACACGGCCTTCAATCTGACGTGCGATGGAATCAGCCACGATATTGGCGTCAACCTCAGGTTTCTTGACCTCATAGATGTTGATCTGAACATCTTTCTTGGTCACCTTCTTGAGCTCTTCCTTGAGAAGATCCACTGCCTGGCCGCCTTTGCCGATGATGACACCCGGTCTTGCAGCGTGGATAGTCACAGTGATGAGCTTAAGAGTCCTCTCGATGACAATCTTTGAGATAGAAGCCTTAGCGAGACGGCTTGAGAGATACTTGCGGATCTCATAGTCCTCTGCGATCTTCTCTGCATAGTTACCACCTACCCAGTTGGAATCCCAGCCGCGGGTGATACCGATTCTGTTGCTGATTGGATTAGTCTTCTGTCCCATGATTACTCCTCCACTTTAGCTGGTTTAACATCAAGGATAACAGTCACGTGGTTAGAACGCTTGCGGATACGTCCGGCACGGCCCTGAGGGCAAGGACGGATTCTCTTGAGCGTACGACCCTCGTCAACCATGATGGTTTTGACGATGACGTTGCCGTTGTCCAACTCTTTTGTATTGTCCGGATTCTTGGCCTCCCAGTTAGCGATTGCGCTGCGGAGAACCTTCTCCAGGTCGATAGAAGCGTGCTTCTTCGAGAATTTCAGAATGTCGAGCGCACGGTTCACCTCCACACCGCGGATGATGTCCGCTACAAGACGCATCTTGCGTGGAGATGTAGGCACGTCATTCAGCTTTGCGATAGCTGTCTGCTTCTTTATTTCTTTCAGCCTCTCGGCCATCTGTCTTTTACGAGCTCCCATAATTACAATTTCATTTTAAATTATTTACGATTGCCCGAATGGCCTCTGAAAGTTCTTGTTGGCGCAAACTCACCGAGCTTGTGGCCCACCATATTCTCAGTAACATAAACAGGAATAAATTTATTTCCATTATGAACTGCGATTGTATGACCTACAAAGTCAGGAGAAATCATGCTTGCGCGTGACCAAGTCTTGACAACCTCTTTCTTCATGCTACCTTCATTCATAGCAAGAATTCTTTTTTCAAGGGCTTCCTGAATATAAGGACCTTTTCTTAATGAACGACTCATAATCTCTTAATTTATTCCGTTATTTTTTCCTTCTTTCAATGATGAACTTGTTTGAAGTCGCCTTAGGATTACGAGTCTTATAGCCCTTAGCTGGCAGACCCTTGCGAGAACGCGGATGTCCTCCGGATGCACGACCTTCACCACCTCCCATCGGGTGATCAACCGGGTTCATTACAACACCGCGGTTACGAGGCCTGCGGCCGAGCCATCTTCTGCGTCCAGCTTTTCCGTGAGACTCCAGATTGTGGTCAGGATTGGACACTGTTCCAACAGTCGCACGGCAAGATACAAGCACCATCCTTGTCTCGCCAGAAGGGAGACGGAGAATAGCATGCTTGCCCTCACGGGCTGCGAGCTGGGCATAAGTTCCTGCCGAACGTGCCATTGCGGCACCCTGTCCAGGGCGGAGTTCAATGTTGTGAACAAGTGTACCAAGCGGAATTTCAGAGAGAGGAAGAGTGTTGCCGACCTCCGGAGCAGCTGTAGCGCCGGAAGCGATTACCTGTCCTACTTTCAGTCCGTTAGGAGCGATTATGTATCTCTTCTCACCGTCCTCATACTTTACAAGAGCGATACGTGCGCTACGGTTCGGATCGTACTCGATCGTCATAACTGTTGCAGTGCACTCGTCCTTGTCACGAAGGAAGTCGATGATACGGTACATTCTCTTGTGACCGCCACCAATGTAGCGCATAGTCATCTTACCCTGATTGTTACGTCCACCTGACTTCTTGAGAGGAGTCAGAAGTGATTTCTCAGGTTTCTTGCAGGTAATGTCGTCAAAAGCACTGATTACCTTATTTCTCTGTCCGGGAGTTACCGGTTTGAATTTTCTTACTGCCATTGCCTGATTACCTTAAATGTTTGCGTAAAAATCAATCTTGTCCTCACCGGCAAGTGTCACATAAGCTTTCTTATAGTGATTGGTGCGTCCTTTGAGCATACCGGCCTTGGTGTAGCGTGACTTCCTCTTGCCGTGATAGTTCACAGTATTCACGAAGTCAACTGTCACATTGTACATCTGCTCCACCGCAGCTTTGATCTGAAGCTTGTTGGCCTCGCGGTCAACAATGAAACCGTAACGGTTCAACTTTTCGCCCTGAACCGTCAATTTCTCAGTTATTATTGGCTTAATTATAATTCCCATTTCTCAATCGGTTTATCGTCTGATTCTTGAAGCGAGGATCTCCTGTACGCCGTCAACAAGCACCATAGAATATGCGTTCATGATGGCGTAAGTGTTGATTTCATCAACTGTGATCACCTTAACCTCAGGAAGGTTGCGGGACGAAAGGTAAATATTTGTAGAATTCTCAGGAAGCACGAAGAGCACCTTTCTTGAGCCTGCCTTGATGTTGGCGAGGATCTGCATGAACTCTTTTGTCTTAGGAGCTTCCATTACGAACGGCTCAACCATTACGATTGCGTTCTCCTGTGCCTTGTAAGAAAGAGCTGAGAAACGTGCGAGCTGCTTGAGCTTCTTGTTGAGCTTCTTGCGGTAGCAACGTGGCTTAGGACCGAAAACACGTCCACCGCCTACGTAGATGTTAGCCTTGAGGCTACCGTGACGCGCACCGCCTGAACCTTTCTGACGGATGAGCTTCCTGGTGCTGTACGCTACCTCGCTACGGTCTTTTGTCTTAGCCGTTCCCTGACGCTGGTTTGCAAGATACTGCTTGACGTCGAGGTAGATGGCATGATCGTTCGGCTTGATGCCGAAAATCTCCTCATTGAGGACTACTTTCTTTCCGGACTCTGATCCGTCAATTTTATAGACTGACAATTCCATAGCTTAATCCTCCACAATTACGTATGAACCCCTGGCTCCAGGAACAGAGCCTTTAACTACGATAAGGTTGTGCTCAGGCATAACCTTGACTACCTGCAGGTTGAACACAGTCACGCGCTCATTTCCCATGTGGCCGGCCATACGCATTCCCTTGAACACGCGTGAAGGCCATGATGATGCACCGAGGGAACCAGGGTGACGCAGACGGTTATGCTGACCGTGGGTAGTTCCGCCCACACCGGCAAAGCCGTGACGCTTCACAACTCCCTGGAAGCCTTTACCTTTTGAGGTACCGACAACATCAACAAAAGCAGTCTCTGAGAACACGTCTGCAACTGAAACGGTGTCTCCGAGCTGAAGCTCCTTGGCGAAATCCGCCTTGAACTCCACGAGCTTGCGCTTAGGTGTTGTTCCTGCCTTTTCAAAGTGGCCCTTAAGAGCCTTGCTGGCATGCTTTTCACTCATTTCGTCATAGGCAAGCTGTACAGCGGCATAGCCGTCTTTCTCTACTGTACGAATCTGCGTAACTACACATGGACCAGCCTCAATAACGGTGCATGGAATATTCTTTCCATCGGCACCGAAAACGGATGTCATTCCGATTTTCTTTCCAATTAATCCAGGCATTGGTTTGTTAATTAATTGATTATAAAAACTTTACATCCCGCAGTACATTTTTGCGGGCTGCAAATATACAAATAATATTTTCATTTTCAATACTTTGAATAAAATTTATTCCGGCTTTTTTCAACAGAACCCGCTGGCGGAGCGGCAGAGTCATGCCGGGGTACAGACAGTTTGTCTTGGCGGACATATATATGCTGGCGTCTCGGCATAATCAAAGCAAGCTTTGCTTCTGCTCTCGACTTTTGCTATATTTGCCGAAATATAATTTTCAGCTATGACGCCTGCAATTTTCGGTTTCCTGCAATTGTCGCTGGCCGACATACTTGACATCCTCCTGCTTGCACTTATCATATTCATCATATTCAAGTGGATAAGAGGTTCTTCCGCCATGAGCATATTCGTGGCCATCATCTCGCTGTACATAATACGCGTGGTTGTCTCCGCTTTCAACATGAGGCTTATGACAGCGCTAATGGAAACCGTCCTTGACGTGGGAGTCCTTGCCCTGATAGTGATTTTCCAGCCTGAAATACGTAAATTCCTAATAAGGCTCGGCAACAGATACCTTAGCAGCGCACGCGGGAGGGCTTTGGCCGACAGGATACTCGGACGCCGCGGAAGCAACAATATGGGAACGGCCGGCGAAGCCGTAAACAACCTCACCGAAGCATGCCGTAGAATGGGAGAAGAAAAAACCGGCGCGCTGATAGTAATCACACACAAGAATCCTTTGGAAGAAATCATCAGCACGGGTGACAGAATAGATGCCGCCATACACAGAAGGCTTATAATGAATCTCTTTTTCAAAAATTCCCCCCTGCATGACGGGGCTCTTGTCATCTCTGGAGGCAGGCTCGCGGCCGCACGGTGCACCCTGCCAATCACAGAAAAGCAGAACATCCCGGCAAGCTACGGAATGAGGCATAAGGCCGCCATCGGAATTACAGAGGAAACGGACGCGGATGTCGTTGTGGTATCAGAAGAAACCGGACACATATCTTTTGTCAAGAATGGGACGGTCACTCCGATTCAAAATATAAATGAGCTGAAACTGCTTCTTAGCACAGCTTTGGAGAACAATTAGACAGAAGAACGACGTCTCTTTTTACCACGTGGAGCGCCATTGATTGCCTGTCAACAGGCTATAGAAAGACGATTTGCCTAAATCGGGGAATCGTCTTTTTGCATAGTAATGATAATCATCGGGGTACATTCCACAGAACCGGCATAATATACTTTGAGCATATGATGGAATGCAATGCAGCCAGTAAGGACTACGCAAAAACCATGGTACAATCCATTGTTTTTCCGTACATTTTTTCTAATTTCACATCGTAAAAACCGACACGCCATGAAACTTAGAAGATCTGCATTGTGTGTCATCGCCCTCATTTCAATGCAGGTTTATGCCGATGCTCAGGCAATCAGGGCCGCATACAAATTCTTCAGGAAAGCACAGGTCACAGATTCGCTCTACAGGATAGAGCCGGACATGATGATGGACTATGACGGCAGGACAGCGGCATTTTATTCGGATGCCTCATATCATCGGGACTCTCTTTCTGTACTGGCTTTTGACAACAACGGAAATATAAAGGACAATGATGCCTACGGACAGATTTTCGATTACAGGGCAGGAGCGTCTTCTGATTTGGTCCTGATAGATTTCGAAAAAAAATCTTTTGAAGTCAATTATCAAGAAGTGACCGCATACATACTTGGGAAAAGCGACAACTTGGAGATGCCCCAATGGGAACTGCACGACACCACCACAACCTCAACACTCGGTTATGAAGTCAAGATGGCAACAGCTGACTATCTGGGAAGAAAGTGGAGCGTCTGGTACACCGAGGAAATCCCTGTTCCGGCAGGACCGTGGCTGCTGTGGGGAGCACCGGGACTGATAGTGTACGCCAGGGACTCCGAGAACATTTTCACATTCAAACTGCTGAACGTCGACCTGCTGGATGCGCCGACAAGGTATGATAATCTGAAAAAACACTACCACGACAGACAGCCACATATGCGTTATTATTCGTATAACCTGAAAAACGCAGAAAACATTCACAACAGAGCCAAAAGAGACACAAAATTCAATGATGAATTATCCGGCACGCACTTGTCAGATTCATATGTTGTAAACAAAAACGGGGAAAAAGAAATGTTTCCCTCCACCAGATCTTATATACCGCTGATAGCAGAAGCCTACTGGAAATAACCGATTGGTTCTCATATTATAAATTACTCACTTAATATCTGAGTATTATGAAAACAAAACTCATCATTTTTGCAGCCGTCCTTTTGGCAACGACAGGAATCGCCTTTGCAGCGATACATCACTATGGATTCATTCTCAGTTGCGGGAAAGAGGCCTATTATTGGGCTGATCATGAGCTCAGTTCTACGGAACTTCTCAAAATCACTAATCAACTTGAAAATGAGCACTGCGCCAAGAAAACAATCGATAACAACGAGCCTCTTCTGGAAGATGCCAATCGCCCATAACACACTTCCATGAAAACGACAAAACCTGCATTGTGCATCATAGCCCTGGTCGCGATGCAGGTCTGTGCCGAAGCGCAGGCAATCAGGGCGGCATATAAGTTTTACTATAAGACGGATGTGACGGAGAAGGGATACTATGTTGAGCCGGACATGATGATGGACTATGACGGCAAGACTGCGGCATTCTATTCCGACGCCACATATCATAGGGACTCACTCAAATCATTAGCTTTTGACAACAATGGCAGCATTCAAAACCATGATGCTTGTGGACAGTTATCTGATTTTCGTTCAGGAGCGACACATGATATGGCTTTCATTGATTTTGAGAACAATTCATTTGAATTAATGTACAAAGAGTACACAGTTCATATCATCAGTAATGCCGAAAACTTGGAAACACCGCACTGGAAACTGCATGACACGACTACGACCTCCGCTCTCGGCTATGAAGTCAAGATGGCAACTGCGGATTTAATGGGAAGAGAGTGGACCATATGGTACACCGAGGAAGTTCCCGTGCCCGCCGGGCCGTGGCTACTTTGGGGAGCACCGGGCCTGATAGTGCACGCCAAAGATTCTGAAGGCATTTTCATTTTTAAATTGCTGAACATTGATATGACAGATGCCCCCACAAGATACAGTAATCTTAAAAAATATTTTTACAAAACCGAGGGACTGTGGAAATATTACACTTATGACCTCAAAAAAGCAGAAAAAATTCACAACCAGGCCAAAAGAGATTATTACTACCTTGAAGAACTTGCAGATGACAAACTTACCGATTCATATTCTATTGACCAACACGGAAACATAGAAACATTACCAGCAACGCATCCTTACATCCCGCTGATTGCCGAGGATTATTGGAAATAATACCATTCAAACGCAACAATCCACAACCACTTGATTTATAACATTATGAAAAAGAAATTCATCTTTATCGCTGCTACTATTATGGCAGCTGCCGGTATCGCTGTTGCTGCTGAATACCATTACGGATTTATCCTCAGTTGCGGGAAAACCGAATACTACACATCAACTCGTCCACTCACTGACGCTGAACTTGCAGAACGAGCTGAGTTCTACGAAAACACCAAATGTTCTAAAATAACTGCCGACAAACAAGTTGACGACAGGGAAGACCTGCTTAAGGACACAAATCATCCATAACAAACTGCCATGAGAATGACGAAACCTGCATTGTGCATCATAGCCCTGGTCGCGATGCAGGTCTGTGCCGAGGCGCAGGCAATCAGGGCGGCTTATAAGTTTTACTATAAGAAGGATGTGACGGAGAAGGGATACTATGTGGAGCCGGACATGATGCTGGACTATGACGGAAAGACTGCGGCGTTCTATTCCGACGCCACATATCATAGGGACTCACTCAAATCATTAGCTTTTGACAACAATGGAAACATACAAGACCAAGATGCCTATAATCAGATATTCAATTACAGGCAGAATGCAACGCAAGACATCACATTGATAGATTTCGGACACAGATCATTCGAAATCGGCTATCATGACCTCACCGTCCATATCATCGGGAAAAGCGACAATTTGGAAATGCCTCAATGGGAACTGCATGACACAACAACGACCTCCGCTCTCGGCTATGAAGTCAAGATGGCAACTGCCGATTTCATGGGAAGGAAGTGGATAGTCTGGTACACCGAGGAAATCCCTGTTCCGGCAGGACCGTGGCTGCTGTGGGGTACCCCAGGACTCATAGTTCACGCGAAAGATTCCGAAGACATTTTCACATTCAAGATGCTTAATGTAGATATGCCGGATACACCTATAAGGTACAATAATTTGAAAAAATATTTTTACAGAACCGAGGGACGGTGGAAATATTACACCTATGACCTCAAAAAAGCAGAAAAAATTCACAACAAATCCAAAAGAGACTACGACTATCTTTTCGAATTAGCCGACGCAAAGACGTCAAATGCATATTTTGTTGACAAAGATGGAAATGTGGAAGCCTTCGAAACAAAGAATCCACATATCCCGCTGATTGCAGAAGACTATTGGCAATAAACAACCCGTCAAACCGAAGTCATGGGCAGAAGGACAGAAAACATATTATGCCTGGCAGTTTACTGCCTTATCGCAGCATTTGTTATTCCGTGCACCGCACAGGAAAAAGGGCGGTGTGTCGTGGAGGGAACTGTGCTTTGTGCAGAAACGGACACTCCGATAGCAGGCGCCTTTGTCAGTTTCATCAAAGACAACAAGATAGTGGCAAGCTGCCTGTGTGACGGGGACGGTGCTTTCAGCATGTCATTCATCAATGGGGCTCCCGACGCCGTATCCGCATCAATGCTCGGCTACGCACCGGCCAAAACCCAGGCACGGCATGACGGCAGGATGACCATAAGGCTGAAAGAGAAAAAACTCAGCATCAAAGCCTCAACCGTGACATCCAGCGTCATTGAGCACAAAGGCGACACGACCTCATATAGTGCCGGAGCTTTTCGTGACCAAAAGGATATGACCGTTGCCGATATATTGAAGAAAATACCGGGACTGACGGTAACACGGTCCGGAACCATACTCCACAACGGCGAATCAATTACAAAATTCTATGTCGAGGGCCTGGACCTTATGGGAGGAAGATACGGCAGCATTACAAACAATCTTTCGGCCGATGATATAGCAAAGGTGGAAGTATATCGCAACCACCAGCCAATCAAAGCACTAAGAGGCATATCGCACACCGGGAAAAGCGCAGTCAACATAGTCCTGAAAGAAAGTTCCAAAAACACATGGCTGTTCAACGGAGACCTGACGGCCGGAGCGCCACCACTGCCTCTGTTTGAAGCCAAAGCTCTCGTCACCCGTTTTTCGGGCCAGAGCCAGGACCTTTATATGCTGAAAGGAAACAACACCGGAGTGGACATAATGAAAGAAATCCGCGAGCAGGCATATTTCGGAAAAACAGGAGCTTTTCTCGTCACGCCAGGCGAGATTGACAACGACATGCGCAGCGAGCTCACCCCCATGAGAAGCACCCTGGAACTGCCGCAGGAATTCTGGTACGATAACATTACCGGCATCGGCTCCTTCAATCATCTCCACAAGACAGGCCCGGAATCCCAGCTTCGGACATCTGCACAGGTAGCGGCGGAGAAATTTTCAAACGAGTCATACAGCAGAGAGAGCATAAGCTTTGACGATGCCCCCGAACTTGTCATTGAAGAAAACAAAACTGCCGGCGACATGCGCTATTACTTCAATGCAGCGGCAGATTATGAGAAAAACGCCTCCAAAAACTTCCTGTCCAACAACCTGAGCATTTCCGGACAACTGGTCAATGGCGTGAACTCAACGGCAAGGGGCACTGCCACATCAGCACAGCAATACAAGCTTCCGTCACTGAAAGTTGAGAATTACCTGAAAACAACAACCGCCCTGAAAAACCGCAAGGCACTGGATTTCACAAGCAAAACTACTTTTACGGCAAGTGCACATTATGCCTCTTTCCGGAGCGAAGCGGCAGACATCGGGCAGACCCTCAACGGCCTTGGATTCCGCACGAACAACAACCTTTCGTACAAATTCAGGGCAGGCAATGTCGGCTTTACCTCATATGCGGGAATAAATCTGGAACACATACGCAGGGAAAGCATACTTGAAATACCTTACGAACTGGAATGGGTAAAATATGAGGATTTCAGTGCCACCTCAGTCATGCCGTCCGCCAGCCTTAACGCCACATACACCAAAGGCGGAGCAAGCCTGGGTGCAAGCATGCACGCCACTCTGAACATGATATTCACCCCCGACTACGGCAACCGGATTTTCCCGGACCTCTCGCCAGAGATTCATTACAGGCAGAAGCTCGGCCAAAGCTTTAACTTGGGAGTGAATGCAAGGTACAGCCGCAGGGGGGCAGATGCAATCAAAATGTCAAAGGCAGTCATAATGAAATCGTACAGGTCAGCCCAAAGTTCAGAAGGCATGGCAACTTCCGACAATGTCACGGCAGACATATATGTCAAGTACTCAAACACTCCGGCAATGTTTTTCATGACCCTTTCCGGCAACTTTTCATATATGCACAATGACATGACCAATTCAAACATATACAATGACATTTTCGTGCTGTCGTCTTTGGTTGCGTCTCCCGTTTCAAACCGCAGCTGGGGCGTAAAAGGAAGCATAAGCAAGTATTTCGGAATCAAGGCTTTCTTTACGGAACTTTCCGGCGGCTACGACAGAAGCGCATCGGGAGAGTTTTTGCAGGAAAAATATTTCACCTATTCTTCCGAGCAGGCTTTTGCCTCCCTGAAAGCGCGCACCTCAGCCCTTGCCTGGCTGTCGGCTGAAATTTCCGCAGACTACACCTTCGACAGGATGGTAGGAAACAGCTCTTCCGGCAGGCACTCCGTCGTTTCAAAAATGGATTTGTCAGTGACTCCTGTAAAACCGCTGCTCATATCGTTCAAAGCCGATTATTTCTGGTGGGCAAGCACTTCGCAACAGCTGGCAATCTCGAATGTGCCTATATTGAAATTGTACGCGGCATGGAAATTCAAGAAATTCAGCATTTTCGCCGAATGCAGGAATCTGCTGGATGCCAACGAGTTCAAGAAAGAGAGCTTTAATCCTCATGAGACCGTAAGCCATGTTTTCCATTTGCGCGGACGGGAGTACCTGGCCGGAATAAGAATGTCTTTGTAAGAGGGTTATCAGACTCATATTCCAAAAATATCGTCAAACGTTTCGGCTTGTCGAATAATCTTGATAAATTTGCAGGATAAGTCAACGGGAAAACGCATCTGATATTGCGGCATTTGCCCCGAGACTGTCTCACAAGAGAAATTGAGTTTTATAAATTGGGAGGGACCGATTTGGAAGACAACAGGACGCAGATTGACAAAAGATTAGAGCAGAAGCTGGGCTTCGACCGCATAAGAAAAATAATCTCCGACAGATGTTCCACTGCCTATGCAGCAGGACGCACTGCCACGGAGACATTCTCCACAGACGTAAGACAGATACGCAAAAGGCTTCTTCTTACAGATGAGATGCGCCTTATCATGATGTTCGAGGACAGCTTCCCGTCAGGTGGCTTCATCGACTGCATCGACTTCCTCAAGCCTCTCGAAAGGAGTTCCTCCGCAATAGACCTCATTTCCCTCAGAAAGCTCAAGACTATGCTTGAGACTCTGCGCAAAGTCATCTCATTCTTTGAAGGAGTAAAAGACGAGGTATATCCTAACCTCAAGCGCATGAGTTCCCCCATTCTCTCATTTCCGCTGGTCCAGAAACGCATTGACTCGATTCTGGACAGATACGGGGAAGTGAAGGACACGGCATCTGACGAGCTGTATGAGATAAGACGCTCACTGCATGAAAAGGAAGGCGCCATATCAAGAAGGATAAGCGCGATACTGAAAAGGGCTCAGGCGGAAGGCATCGTTGACACTGATGCGGGAGTATCTGTGAGAGACGGCAAGATGCTCATCCCCGTAAGCGCGGCACACAAAAAGAAAATCCCGGGATTCATTTATGACGAATCCGCATCCGGAAAGACAGCCTTCATAGAGCCTGCGGAAGTTGTGGAACTGGACAATCAGATAAAGGAGCTGCGTTTTTCAGAGCAGAGGGAGATTCTCCGCATACTGCTGGAATTCACCGATTTCCTCAGAGAATATATACCGGACCTGCTGGAGGCTGCACGCTATCTCGGGGAGATAGACTTTCTGATGGCCAAGGCACAGGCATCCCTGGATTTCATAGCCGGCATGCCCGTGATTTCAGACAACGGGGAGATGAATCTGCGCAAGGCAAGGCATCCGCTTCTGGAAAGGGCCCTCAAAAAAGAAAAGAAAGAGATAGTGCCCCTCACTGCCACACTCACGCCGCAGAAACATATACTGCTGATTTCCGGCCCGAATGCAGGCGGCAAATCCGTCTGTCTAAAAACTGTCGGCCTGCTTCAGTACATGTTCCAGTGGGGCATGCTCATACCGACATCCGAGACGTCGGAGATGCTGATTTTCGACAGGGTCATGGTAGACATAGGAGACGACCAGTCAATCGACAATGACCTCAGTACATACAGTTCTTTCCTTTCAAACATGAGGGAAATGCTCCAGAAGGCAGACTCAAGGACACTTGTCCTGATTGACGAATTCGGTTCGGGTACTGAGCCGGCTGCGGGAGGAGCGATTGCGGAAGCGATACTCGGAGAGTTCGACAAGAGAGGCGTATATGGAATCATCACGACCCACTATACAAACCTGAAACTGTATGCTTCGGCTGACACCGGAGTCGCAAACGGGGCCATGATGTTCGATGTGAAGAATATCGCTCCGATGTTCAAACTTGAAATGGGACTGCCTGGCAACTCGTTCGCATTTGAGCTTGCACGCAAGATGGGGCTGCCTGAGGCTATAATAAAAGATGCTGAGGCCCGTGCCGGTGAAGAGTTCGTCGGAATCGAGAGGAATCTGCGCAAGATAGCCCGCAACAGGAAGGCTCTCGACGAAAAGCTCGAGCGCATAAAGAACACTGACAGGACTCTGGAGAACATCACTGACAAGTATCAGAAAGAGCTGCAGCAAATCCGTCAGATGAAGAAGGAAATCCTCGAGCAGGCCAAGAAAGAGGCCGAGGAGATAATCAAGGGAGCCAACAGGCAGGTTGAAAACACCATCCGCACGATAAAGGAGTCCCAGGCTGAGAAAGAGACCACACAGGAAGCCCGCAAGGAACTGTATGACTTCATGTCTGTACTTGCGGCGAGAAAGGAGAAAGAGAAGAGGGAGAAGGAGGACTATATTGAGCGCAAGATAAAGCAGCTTGACCAGCGCAAGGAACGCCAGAAGAAGAGGAAGGAGCAGCGCGCAGATGACAATGCACAGAAGGAAATGGCCGAAAGGCAGGCTGAGATGGAAAGGCTTGAAGCCTTCAGGTCGGCTCCGCTGAAAGTCGGCGAAAAAGTGCGCGTAAAGGACAACGGACTTGTGGGTGAAGTGACCAAGGTTTCCGCAAAGGCTGTAGTGGTTATCATCGGGAACATAAGCAGCAAGATGCCGCATGACAAGGTGGAGCGCATCACTTCCAATGAGTTCAAGAGCGCCGTGAAAGAGACTTCCGCACCGGTACAGTCCGTAAAAATAGATTCCGCCATAACTGAGCGCAAATTGAATTTCAGCACTGAACTTGATGTTAGGGGAGAACGGCTGAATGATGCTATGGAAAAGGTGATGAGGTATGTGGATGACGCCATAATGCTCGGAATATCAAGCGTAAGAATCATACACGGCAAGGGTACCGGGGTCCTCAGGGACGAGCTGCAGAAATTCCTGCGCACAGTTCCCGGAGTTGCAGGCGTAAGGGACGAGCATATACAGTTCGGCGGCACCGGAGTGACTATAGTAACATTTGACTAAGCAGAAAAATGGGCAGAAGACTTATATATGCATTGATAGCATCCGCTGTTTTGCTGGCAGCAGGATACGGATGCACAGGAGGCGGGCAAAATGCCGCCGCAGGACCGGAAGAGACCGTGTCCGCATTTTATGGCGCATTGGCTGAGGGAGATTTTGACAAGGCATCCCGGCTTTGTGACACCTTGGCGATGGGCGAGTATATCGGACGGTATGCTTCCGAATGGGACAGGATGGCCATGCAGGCCGACAGCTGCACATGCGCCATAGCATGCTCGCTAATGACAACTATGAAAACAGTCATCGTGTCGTGCGGCAAGAAAGACGACAGGACTGAGGTAAGATATAGCCTGGAAGCATCCGGGTATCCGCAGAAGGACAAAAAGGCAGTGCTGAGGAAAGAGGAGGGAGAATGGAAGATAGAAGCGGTCACAGACGACAATTAGGCAAGGCCGGTGAGGATGTGGCATGCGGCTTTCTGCGCAATATGGGACACATCATACTGGAGCGCAACTGGAGGAGCGGGCATCTGGAGATTGACATAATTTCCCTTGACAGGGACGGAATACATTTTGTTGAGGTCAAGACCCGCGAGCACAGCATACAGGCACCGCCTCAGGAGAATGTCGGACACACGAAGCAAAGCAGGACGGCAAAAGCGGCGCTCAGCTACCTGAAGACAGCGAAGGGGCGTCCTTTCGGAAACGGGGAGTGCATGTTTGACGTGATTGCGGTAACTTTCAAAGACGGGAAAGCCCGGACAGAATGGTTTCCCCAGGCATATATACCGTTATATTTATAGAAGGACAGACATAAAACCACATACAGATGAACAGGAAGAATTGCTATTGCGTAATCATGGCCGGAGGAACAGGAACACGCTTTTGGCCAATCAGCAGAAGCGCAAAGCCGAAACAGTTTCTGGACATTCCAGGCATGGGAAAGACCCTTATCAGACAGACTTTTGACAGATTCCTCAAGGTCGTGCCGAAAGAAAACATCATCATAGTCACTTCAGCGAAGTACAAGGAACTTGTGGAGGAGCAGATTCCGGAAATAGAAAGCCGCAACCTGCTGCTTGAGCCTTATTCAAGGAACACCGCTCCATGTATAGCATATGCGACTTACACTCTTTTGAAACGGGACCCCGATGCCGTTGTGGTGGCGACGCCTTCAGACCATATCATTGATGATGACGAACTCTTCGTGCGCACCATAACCGATGCTTTCGGATATGTAAGCGAGAATGAGGTGCTTATGACTCTCGGGGTCGTGCCGACAAGGCCGGACACGAACTACGGCTATGTCCAGGCTCAAGGAGGTCGAGAGGTATATATGAAAGAGGAGCCTATGCCTGTAAAGACTTTCACGGAAAAGCCAGACAGGGAAATGGCCAGGATTTTCATTAGCAGCGGTGAGTTTTTCTGGAATGCCGGCATATTCCTTTGGAAGGCGACTACCATAAAGAAGGAAATGGAGAAGCACCTGCCGGAAGTTACAGGGCTATTTGACGGATGGGAACATGCGATAGGAAC
>DBLW01000134.1 GCA_002298075.1 Bacteroidales bacterium UBA714
CGCCATGGATGGAGTTCCGGTACTCATGCTCCACAGGGAAAGCCGGCACAGGAGACCAACTCTACATGTACACAAGCGAGCTTGCTCCCGTTGCCGCGATACGCGGAACCTTCGGGGCGGACATGTTCCGCAAACGTGTCGACTGCAGCAACAAGTTCCCGGAATATACATGCGCAAAATATTTTGCTGACTATCTTGACGCCCATGGCATCCCATGCACGAAAGGACCGGGGGATTTCAAGCTCGACAGGACATGGATGGATTCGGATGAGCAGACAGGAACAAAGCAGACGGAAATAAAGACAATCGGAAAGACGGAATCCCCTGCCCTGTCAAGAATTGTCTTTGAGACAAACCATGCGAGCAACAATCTTTACGCAGAGACGCTGCTGCGCACATTGGGCAAGACCATATGCCAGGACGCCGAATACGGTGCGGCCATAAAGGCCATGACAGGGATTCTTGAAAAACTTGGCATAAGCACCTCCAAAGGAATACATGCACAAGACGGAAGCGGACTGTCAAGACAGAATTATGTATCCGCGGAATTTTTCTGCAAATTCCTGACGACAATGATGGACACTCCTCATTTTGAAGACTTTGCAGGCTCACTCCCGTCTCCTGGAGAGAACGGGACCTTGAGATATAACATGAAAAATACCGCCGCACAAACCAGGGAGCGAATCAAAGTCAAAAGCGGTTCCATGAACGGAGTGCGCTGCTACAGCGGATATGTAATCCCGCGTGAGGGCTGCAAGGACGAAACGATAGTATTCTCAATACTTGTCAACAACTGCACATCCCCAAACTGGAAAACCAAACCTATGCTCGACAGGCTCATGGAAAGTATTGCGCTTATGAACTGACGCTATTGCCCCTTGAAAAGAGAGCGGCAAAGTGACGGCACATCAGCGACTTTCACAATCTCGATGTCACCGAAGCGCTGCCCGGCAGTTTTTCCCTGTACGGAACTTTCCGAAGAATCATCAAGACTGCTGAAGCTTGACACATAGATTTTACGGAATCCCAGGCGGGCTGCCTCAATGATACGCCTATCCGTCTGGGCGACCGGACGGACTTCACCGCTCAGTCCGATTTCACCTGCAAAGCACACATCGGAAGGTATCGCAAAATCAAAATTGGACGAAAGCACGGCGCTTACAACAGCCAAATCGCACGCGGGGTCGCTTACCCTGAGACCGCCGGCCATATTCAAGAACACATCCTTCACCCCGAGCTTGAAGCCGGCCCTTTTCTCAAGCACCGCAAGCAGCATGTTCAGACGGCGGACATCAAAACCCGTCGCGCTGCGCTGCGGAGTGCCATATGCCGCAGAACTCACAAGCGACTGCACCTCTATAAGAAACGGCCTTGTCCCGTCAAGCATCGCGCTCACCGCCACACCACTGAGCCCTTCGTCATGCATCGGAATCAGCATCTCGGACGGATTGCTCACTTCACGTAGCCCCTTGCCCGTCATCTCAAACACGGCAAGTTCCGACGTGGAGCCAAAACGGTTCTTTATACTGCGCAGAAGCCGGTATGTGCCGCGGTTATCCCCCTCAAACTGAAGCACCACGTCCACAATGTGCTCCAGAATCTTAGGCCCGGCGATGCTTCCTTCCTTGGTTATGTGTCCGATAAGGATGACAGGCACACCGGTCTCCTTGGCAAAACGCAGCAACATGGACGCAGTTTCTTTTATCTGCGTGACTGAACCCGGAGACGACTCGACATTCTGAGAAAACATAGTCTGCACTGAATCGACGACCATCAGGTCCGGCATCATTGCACGGGCTTCCGCCACAATATTTTCCATAAGTGTCTCGCTGTATATCATGCACCCGGAGTCATCCCCTCCTATACGCGCAGCCCTCAGCTTGACCTGTTTGGCGCTCTCCTCTCCCGTTACATACAGGGTACGGAGTTCAGGACAATGGAGAGGTATCTGCAGAGAGAGGGTCGATTTGCCGATTCCAGGTTCGCCGCCAATAAGCACGAGTGAGCCTTCCACGAGACCTCCGCCAAGAATGCGGTCAACTTCGTTATTGTTCAGCGATATGCGGTTTTCAACAGATGAACTTATATCTGCAAGCGGCATAGGCTTGTGCCCCGAGCCAGGCACGGTAATCTCCGTTCCAGCCCTCTTCTTTCCTGTTGCGACAGTCTCCTCCACCATCGTATTCCATTCCCCGCATGCAGGACAACGCCCCATCCATTTGGGACTTTCATTTCCGCATTCTTTGCAGAACCACACGCTTTTAGTTTTAACCGTTGCCATACTTGAAAAATTTTTCAGACGTCACAAATCTCTTGTCACCGGGACCGCCTTCATCCCCGCTTCCACCCAATAGGGCTGTGACATCACGGACATACAAATTTATCATAATAATCCGATTCACCCAAGACGTGACAGGCACAAAAAAAAAGATATTGTTCTTTACAGGACAATATCTCGGCACCAGGGCCACAAAGCCCATTCTGGCAACACTGATTACTCAGCCTTGCAGCAATCCTTTACAGAGCAGCTGTCGCAATCCGCACATTTTGTGCTGTCGCAATCTGCGGCCTTGTCACAATCAGCGCACTTTTCTGAGTCACAGTTTCCGCAGCACTCTGTTGTGGCAGACTCACACTCCGACTTAGAATTGCAGTTGTTGCATGCACATGAAGATGCAGCAACCATAGCAGCGGCAATTGCCAAAGACATCAATACCTTTTTCATGGTAATTTATATTAAAAGGGTTAAACAAAACACTAATCCGCAAAAATAGATTTCCCGTACCGTTTATGCAAGAAAAAACT
>DBLW01000017.1 GCA_002298075.1 Bacteroidales bacterium UBA714
TAAAAGGTCTATGAAGTCTCTTTCCATAAGGTTTCGGACACGTTTTGCGTTTCTTGTTTAAAGCGATACAAATTTAGCAAAATTTCCGATACATGCGTCATGATTTCATGACAAATAAAAAAAATCGCTATCTTTGTCGGCTGATTTTGAGACCTCATGCATTATGAAGATCACTGAAGCGTTATTTGCCGGCAGCAGTACAAGAATATCCGAGAAGCCGAAACAGAAATTCCCTGAGTTCGCCTTCATCGGCAGATCCAATGTCGGGAAATCATCCCTGATCAATATGCTCTGCAACAACAGGAAGCTCGCAATGACTTCCAGCAAGCCGGGAAAGACGAAGCTCGTGAACCACTTCCTAATAAACAGGCAGTGGTATCTGGTTGACCTTCCGGGCTACGGCTACGCGAAGATGTCGGCCACAGGAAAGCAGAAACTGGAGCAGATTATCCGCAACTACATCAATCTTTCTGAAGAGATGGTCATGCTCTTTGTCCTCATTGACTCGCGCCATGACATAGGCAAGGTTGACATGGACTTCCTTACGGAACTGGGCCAGAGCGGGATTCCTTTTGCGATAATTTTCACGAAAGGCGACAAGAACGGGCCCAACGTGACCAAGGAGCAGACCGAAAGGATGAAGCGCCAGATTCTCGAATTCTGGGAGGAACTTCCTCCGACTTTCATAAGCTCATCCCAGACAGGCATGGGACGAGATGAGATACTTGATTACATCGGTGACGTGCTGTCATCGCTGGAAAATGCCAAATAGCAGAACCAAACCCTCACAATACGATGCACAACGAACACAAAATGAAACTTTTCGCATGCAGGGCCTCCAAAGACTTTGCTGTGAAAGTCGCCAAAGCACTCAACCTCGACCTTGGCGAGTCTGATGTACTGACATTCAGCGACGGCGAGTTCCAGCCGTCCTTCAACGAGAGCGTCAGGGGAGCTACAGTATTTATCGTGCAGTCAACATGCCCTCCGACAGACAACCTTTTCGAGCTCCTGCTCATGGCTGATGCCGCAAAAAGAGCCTCTGCACACAGCGTAATCGCCGTTATGCCTTATTTCGGATGGGCACGCCAGGACCGCAAGGACAAGCCGAGGGTTTCAATCGGAGCCAAGCTTGTGGCCAACATGCTTCACGCCGCAGGATGCGACAGGGTCATGACATGTGACCTGCATGCGGACCAGATACAGGGCTTCTTCGACTTCCCGGTTGACCATATATATGCAAGTACGGTATTCCTGCCGTACCTCAAGGCAAAGAACATAGAGAACCTGGCCATCGCCGCACCTGACATGGGAGGTGCCAAAAGGGCCAACGCATATGCAAGATACCTCCAGTGTCCTGTCATCATATGCCACAAGTCACGTGAGAAAGCCAATGTAGTAGGCTCAATCACGGCAATCGGAGACATCGAGGGCAAGAATGTGGTCATCGTGGATGACATCATAGACACCGCCGGCACCCTCGCAAAGGCTGCGAACGTGCTCAAGGACATGGGAGCGGCAAGCGTGCGTGCATGCGCGACACACGCCGTATTCTCAGGCCCGGCATATGAGAGGATAGCCGAGTCTGCCCTCGAGGAAGTGCTCGTATCCGACACGATTCCGCTCAGCCAGGACCCTTCAAAGGACAAGAGCAAGATTACCGTGCTGACAATGACGGATATCTTCGCAGACATCATAAACAAGGTTTACAACTACGAGGAAATCAGTTCAAGCTTCATAAACTGACGACAGGATGGAAATCTTCGTAGCCGCCCTCATACTTGTCGGACTCTGTGTCATAGGCCTTGGATTCAACATCATATTCAGGAAAAACGGGAAATTCCCCGAGACTGAGATAGAAAACAACAAGGAGATGCGTAAGAGGGGCATAAGATGCGCCAGAGAAGAGGAAATGAGGATATGGGGCCGCAAAAACGGCAAGGACAACCCTTCATGCAGTGACCTCGGCTGCAGTGACTGCAGCGCAGGCTGCCATTAAACAATTATTTTATTATGAGCCTTTTAGCTATTGTGGGCAGGCCGAATGTCGGAAAGTCCACACTTTTCAACCGCCTTGTGGGAATGAGGCAGGCAATAGTGGACGAGACGGCCGGAGTTACGCGCGACAGGCACTACGGAAGGTGCGAATGGTGCGGAACCGAGTTCTCGGTCGTTGATACTGGAGGATACACCTCGAATTCGGATGACGTATTTGAGGAGGAAATCCGCAAACAGATAATGCTTGCCGTAGAAGAAGCATCCGTCGTGCTTTTCATGGTTGAGGCCGGCACCGGAATAACGGATTACGATGAGGAAATCGCGGACATACTGCGCCGCAGCGGCAAACCGGTAGTGCTTGCCGTGAATAAGGTGGATACCGGAGACAAGATGTATGATTCATACCAGTTCTATTCACTCGGCCTGGGAGAGGTATGGAGCATTTCATCTGCTAACGGAAGCGGCACGGGAGACCTGCTGGACGAAATTGTCAGGCTTCTTCCAGAAGAAGACCCGGACAAGGACGAGCATCCGGAGCTTCCGCACTTCACCATCGTGGGCAAGCCGAATGTCGGAAAGTCATCCCTGACAAATGCGCTCCTGGGACGTGACAGGAACATTGTCACCCCCGTGGCAGGCACTACACGCGACTCCATAGCCACCCTGTACAACAAGTTCGGACATGAGTTCATGCTTGTCGATACGGCCGGAATGAGGAAAAAGGCCAAGGTGCACGAAGACCTTGAGTTCTATTCCGTAATGAGGTCCATCAGGGCCATCGAGCATTCTGACGTCTGCATACTCATGGTTGACGCACAGACCGGAATAGAGGCTCAGGACATGAGCATCTTCAACCTTATCCAGCGCAACCGCAAGGGATGCGTGGTCGTTGTGAACAAGTGGGATACCATTGAGAAGGACAGCAACACGATGAAAGAGTATGTCGAGGCAATCAAGTCAAGGCTCGCCCCTTTCAATGACCTTCCAATCATATTCACCTCCGTCATAAACAAGCAGAGGATAATGGATGTGCTCAATGCGGCCGCTCATGTATATGAGAACTACTCAAGGAAAATACCGACTTCGAAGCTCAATGAGGAGATGCTCCCTGAAATAGAGAACTATCCGCCTCCGGCATGGAAGGGAAAGTATATCAAGATAAAATATGCGACCCAGCTGCCGACGCGTTTCCCGTCATTCGCATTTTTCTGCAATCTGCCGCAGTACATACGCGAGCCTTACAGGAGATTCATCGAGAACAGACTGCGCGAGAAATTCGACCTTCTCGGATGTCCGGTACAGGTGTTCTTCCGCCAGAAATGACGCAGAAAGGACACAAGAACAATCAAGGGGCGGCCTTAAGTCAATCGACTTGCGGCCGCCCCTCTTTCTTTTAACCCTTATTATTAACAACTAAACTAACTGCGTAACTGCATATTGCAAAGCCTGTGCCAAAAGTCCCGCAAGAATCAGAGGGAATCAGTCAGGGCGCTCTATCTTGAGATGCTGTATGTTATAGGACGAGTCCTTATATCCGACAAAAATCGTCACTATGAACATCTCCCCACCTGCCGTCAGCGTTCCGATGGCGTATTTCATGTTCATCCTGCCTGTCTTATGGGTGATTTCAAAGGAACGCGGAGTATATGACCGGAAAAACGACTTCATAATCTGGCAGGCCTGATTCCTGCTCGAATCGTTCGATGAGGAGAATATCGTTATTTCAAGATTGTCTGAAAACCATGCTGACAATTTCTCGGCATCTCCGGCCGCAATGTATTTGGCAATCGGCGTGAAGACATCATAGCCGTCTCCCTGGGCATAAGAGGACACCGGGAAGACCATCAGGACTGCAGCCGCAGCCCATACGGACGCTGTTCTATGTTTCATCATGACTTTTCTTGTGATTGGAACGCAACGTATTGCAAAAATCGGACCCGAGCAGGCCAGGAGAAGCCGTCAATCAACATTCCCGCGCATCTGGGACGGTATTTTTACATGCGTCTCGGCAAAACTTTACAAGCAAGCTTGACATTCTGCTCTCGACTTTGTGTATATTTGCGCTGATTTAAGAAACCGCGTCTGATGAAAATGACTTTGCTTACTGTCGGAAAGACCGACAAGGGATGGATAAGGGAAGGCCTGGAGATATACATGTCAAGGCTAAAGCATTATGTTCCTTTTCAAATGATTGAAATCCCTGAGCTTAAAAATGTCTCCGCACTCACCAGGGAGCAGATAAAGGCAAGGGAAGGAGAGCTGATTCTGAAAAATGTGCAGCCCTCCGATGAGCTCGTGCTGCTTGACGAGAGAGGCAGGATATATTCCTCGACGGAACTGGCAGGAATGCTGCAGGACAAGATGGCCCGCAGCGGCAGGGACATGGTTTTCGTCATAGGCGGAGCGTACGGATTCTCAGATGAAGTTTACCGCAGGGCAGGCTCAATGCTGTCCCTTTCAAAAATGACATTTTCACACCAGATGGTCAGGGTGATATTTGCGGAGCAGATATACAGAGCCTTCACGATAATGCGCGGAGAGCCTTACCATCACGAATAAGAGGAGACATGAAGACACGCGAACTTTTACATAAGAAACTCCCGCTTGTCGGACTTGTGCTTGCATTGTCATTCTTTGTGATGTCCATGGCAAGCAGCACTTCGGTAGATGACATCGAAAAAGTGGCCGGCAAGGTGTCAGCAAGGATAGAAAAGCGCCTGGCTGTACTGGACGGCTACATAAGGCTGGCCATGGAAACCCCGGAGGACGAGTTCATCTTGCCGGGCGGCATTCCTGAGGACATGGTCATATACCGCTATGTGAATGATTCGCTCCAGTCCTGGAGCAACCAGTTCGGCATAATGAACGACGACATATCCTCAAAGATTTATTTCCAGAGACTCAGCGCATTCAACAGGAGGATAAGTTCACCGCTTGTGGACATAACGGGGGAATATTCATATATGAACCTCGGTCTGAAATGGTATGTCGTGAAAGCCGTGAACGGCACGCACAATGACAAGGTGATAGCCGGTCTTGAAATCAAGAACGCCCTCATAGACGACATCAGCGGAAATGACAACGGAGTGAACAGACGTCTGAGGCTTCCGGGGAAATATTCAGTGCTTCCTCTGAACAACAGCGGAGGCTCGGCTGTGACAATAGGCGGCGCCCCCATGTTCAAGGTACTATACGACCCGGGGCAGATGAATCCGTTCTTTGACAACTCGATGCTCAGATGGATTGCGCTCGCACTTTTTGCGGCCGTCACCGTACTGTTCCTGGTAGGCCACCGCACACTTCGGGTCTATGCCTCCGTAATAGTGACACTGACAATACTTTACGTCATGGCATACCTGTGGGGGGAACAGATGAACGGGACCCACTCGCTCTTCTCCCCTACCGTCTATGCTGACGGGCAGTTTTTCTTTTCGCTCGGGGCACTGATTGTCACCAACACCTACATTACATTGCTGTTCTTCTGCATCTATCTTGTCAAGGGAAGGCTCACACAGCTGCAGATGAGAAATAAAAAGAGACGCAGAATCAAGATGGTCATCTCAATTCTGGCGGCGTCCGCATCAATAGCCGCATTGTGCGCGTATATACATCTGACGCTGACCAGCCTGATTCTTAACTCCAACATTTCCCTGGAACTCTACAGGTGGAGCGAGCACATCGTTTTCACGGCCATGGTATATCTGTCTTATACCGGACTCGCGCTATGCCTGCCTCTCACTCTCCAGCTCATGAGACCAGCAATAAGGGAGTTCACAGGAAAGAAGCTTAATTTCCTCTCAAGGAAACCGCTGATAATCTTCTTTTTCCTTACTGCGGCTTATTTCACGATTACCTCAAGCGCCTTAGGGTTCAGAAAGGAGCAGGACAGGGTAATGGTATGGGCAAACCGTCTGGCCATAGACAGAGACCTCAGCCTTGAGGTCCAGTTGCGTAACATAGAGGAGGATATCGCGTCAGACCAGCTGATTTCATCGCTTGCATCAATGGACAACACATCTGTCATGATTCTCAACAGGGTGGCCCAGTATTACCTGAACAGGATAAGACAGTCATATGACATCAGCATACATGTGTTCCGTGATGGGGACAAGGCGGCACAGCCGTTCATGAACATTGCCCTGGAACACGGTGAACCGATTGCGGAAGGCTCCCGATTCTACTTCATAGACTACGGGAACGGAAACACCTGCTACATGGGACTGTTCATGTATTACAAGCATGGTACAGGCCTGACGAGGGTGTTCCTTCAGATTGAGCCGGATTCAAACAAGGAAGGAAGAGGATACTACAGGATACTCGGACATTTTGCCAAGCCGGGTGACGTGAACATACCTCCATACTATTCATACGCCAAATACAACAGGGGAAGACTCGCTTCATATAAGGGAACGTATCCATACCCGAACAAATACGCATTCGACTTCGGCCAGGATGACGACTATGCTGTCAACAGGACCAAGAAGCACACCCACTTCATTAAGCGCATAAGCGACGAGGAGATGATTGTAATTTCACGTCCGCAAAGAAACATAATGACGTTCTGCGTGGCATTCTCATACCTCTTCCTCATACTCATGCTGTTCACGATGCTGCTGACCTCCGGAAAGAAACGGACCAAGGCCTTCAAGAACAATTATTTCAAGACGAAGATAAACACGATACTTTTCGTGTCGTCATTCCTCATCCTGGCCAGCATGACTGCCGTGAGCATCATATTTGTATACCAGAGGAACGAGTCCAACATGTTCGGCATGATGGCATCCCGAATCACGACGGTACAGACTCTGCTGGAAAGCTACACAAGGCACACGAGAGACTGGCAGGAGCTGCTCTCGACCGATTTTGACGCCGAACTTGACAATATCGGCAATATCATCAAGTCGGACATATCACTGTTCACTCCGGGGGGAAAAGTGTTCCGTTCCACCACCCCCGAGGTCTTTGAGAAGCATCTGATGGGGAGCCGCATCAAGGAAAAGGCGTTCTACAACATACGCAACCTAAACCAGAGATTCTATATCAACAAGGAAAAGATAGCGGACTACTCCTTTTGGTCACTGTATGCACCGCTGCTGAACGACAAGGGCGAGATAATCGCAATAATCAGCATACCATACACAGGCAGCAGCTATGACTTCCGAAGGGAGGCCCTGTTCCATGCCGCGCTGCTCATCAACTTGTTCCTCCTTCTGCTTATTGTTTCCCTGCTTTTCACAACACGGGAGGTAAACGCGATGTTCGCTCCTCTGCTTGAGATAGGAAGGAAAATGAACAGGACAGACATCCATAATCTCGAGTTCATCGAATACGACAGGGACGATGAGATTTCCTCTCTTGTCGATGCGTATAACCGTATGGTAAAAGACCTTGCAGACTCCACAAAACAGCTTGCCCAGGCAGAAAGGGACAAAGCGTGGAGCCAGATGGCCCGTCAGGTCGCGCATGAAATCAAGAATCCTCTGACTCCGATAAAGCTGGAGATACAGAGGCTGATAAGGCTCAAGCAGAACAACAACCCGAAATGGGAGGAGAAATTCGACAAGGTGGCCTCTGTAGTCCTGGAGCACATCGACATTTTGAGTGACACGGCAAACGAGTTCTCCACTTTCGCAAAGCTCTACAATGAGGCTCCGGTACTGCTTGACCTTGACAAGATACTCAAGGACCAGCTGGTAATCTTCGACAACAAGGAAAATATCAGGATTTCCTATATAGGCATGGAACACGCATATGCCATGGCTCCTAAGCCTCAGCTCATACGCGTGTTCGTCAACCTGATAACCAATGCCATCCAGGCTGTAGAAATCCAGCAGAAGGAATCCGCCGGGAATGACGGGGAGACTGCGGCCGGACACGTCCTGATTTGCCTGAGGAACAGCACACGGGACGGCTATTACGATATCGTGTTCGATGACAGCGGCCCTGGAGTCAAAGAGGAGAACCTCGGCAAGCTGTTCACGCCGAACTTCACGACCAAGACGAGCGGTACCGGACTCGGCCTCGCAATATGCCACAACATAATTGAAAAGTGCGAGGGCGAAATCCGGTACCAGAAATCATTTGCTCTTGGCGGGGCCAGTTTCGTGGTAACTATACCGAAACACTCCGGCCAGATAGGCTAAAGGACATAGCTTCTTACATCCGAAGCCGTGATGCGGTCCCCTGAAAGGATGAGCAGACGCTCGACCACATTGCGCAGTTCCCTGATGTTTCCTGTCCAGTTCTTGTCAACCAGAAGCTGCATGGCATCCGCATCTACAGGGCGCTGGGCCATGCCGGTTTCGTTGCATATCTGGCCGATGAAATAGTCGACAAGAAGAGGAATATCCCCTTTGCGGTCATCCAGAGACGGCATATTGATGACAATCACGCTAAGACGGTGATAAAGGTCCTCCCTGAAGTTGCCTTTCAGGATTTCCTCTTTGAGATTCTTGTTTGTGGCGGCAAGCACCCTCACGTCAACCGTGATGTCCTTGTCGCTTCCCACACGCGAGAGTTTCCTCTCCTGAAGCACACGCAGCACCTTTGCCTGGGCGGCAAGCGACATGTCTCCGATTTCGTC
>DBLW01000193.1:0-972 GCA_002298075.1 Bacteroidales bacterium UBA714
CACATACTTTTGCAGGTGATCCATATTTTTACCGTTTTGCAGTTATAGGCGGTCGGCAAATAAAAGAAAAAGAGGTTGCAACTGATGTTGTAACCTCTTGATTTTGAGTGCTCCTGAACCAGGACTTGAACCTGGGACCCTCTGATTAACAGTCAGATGCTCTAACCAACTGAGCTATTCAGGAATTTTGTTTTCAAACGTTTTCGTTTCGTTTGGGATTGCAAAGGTAGGCATTTTTTCTTTACCTCCAAATTTTTTCGCAAAAAATTTTAATATTTTTTCTATCTTTGTGTCGATTTAATGAAAAATAGCTGTTCTGATAGCATAAAATTACTTTCCTATGGATATAGATCTTCTCTCGAAAATGGTCAAAGAACTGATTCTTGATAATGATAAGGTGGTTCTGCCGGGGCTTGGATGTTTTGTCGCGGAGATAGTGCCTTCGACATTTTCAGATAAGGGATATACCATTAATCCTCCTTACCGTAAACTGTCCTTCAGGGCAAAGCCGGACCGCGGTGATGAACTGGTGGGGTTCTATGCCTCACAGAATGAGGTGAGCCGTGAGATTGCGGAGCGGATAATTACGGATTTTGTGGCGGAGCTTAAGTCTGTGCTGCATCAGAAGAAGAATGTCGTGTTTCCAAACCTTGGACGCTTGAGGGCGACTAAGGAGAATACGGTGTTTTTTGTCGCGGATGAGAACCTGGATATATATCCGGCCGGGTTCGGCCTGGAGCCTGTCTCTCTAAAGACGCATCAGGAAACGAAAGAGGAGGTGAGCGCTGCTGTCGTCGGGCTGCGTTCGCTGCTTGATGACATTGCTTCGGATGACATTTCTTCGCACGTGCTTTCTGCTTCTGAACATGCGGAAGAGGCACTTGCGGAGGATATTGTTCCGGTTTCGGAGCAGATTGACAATCCGCCGGCAATGACGGCGCAGCCACAGACGCAGCAGGAATCGGAACAGCC
>DBLW01000193.1:1366-3314 GCA_002298075.1 Bacteroidales bacterium UBA714
GCAGGAGCTGTTGTCAAAACAGGAGCCTGCATTTTCAACGGAGTCTGAGCAGGATGAACTTCCAACGGGACCTGTGGCAGAACCGTGCCCGACACCTGAGTCTGAGTTTGCATCTGAATCAGAGCATGAGGCGGAGTCTATTATTGAATCAGATGCCGCACCGTCCGTTGATCCGTCCGTCGAATCAACCGTCGAACCGACCCCCGAGCCGATTACCGACCCCTGCCAGAAGCCTGTCCATCTTTCCGGACAAGAACAGGAACAGGAGCCACGGCAAGACCTCGATCCCGACCCTGCCCAAGCCCAGGAAAAAGACCAAGACCCCGAGCCGCATACAGACCCGGCCGCTGGAAAGCCCCTGTGGAAGAAAATTCTATTGATTCTCCTTATACTTGCCGTGACGGCTGCCGTGCTGATGTCGGCATATATGGCTGTAGCCATATATGCGCCCGAATGGCTTGACGCTCTTCTATATACGCCTGAGGAACTTGACATCTTGAATTATAAACACTAATTTTGCGCACTGCGCGCTTGCGGTGAACGGCACTTTGGCATGAACTTCTTTGTGGACGTACTCGTGAACCCTGATGCAGGAAAGGCCGGCCATTATGCCTTGATTGCAGTAATTTTGAAATAGTGATTCATTATGAACAAATATATACAGAAATCCATAGTCCCTTGCTATGACACGGATCTGGCCTGGCGCATGAAGCCGGCTTCATTCATGAATATGGCGCAGGAAATAGCCAATCTGCATGCTTCCGAACTCGGATTCGGATATGATGACCTCATAACATCCCGTACCGCGTGGGTGCTTTCACGTATGAACATGAAGTTTGTCCGCGCTCCGAAATGGCGCGAGGCGATATCCCTTGCCACATGGCACAAAGGGCTTGAGCGCCTGTTTTACCTCAGGGATTTTGTCATTTCCGATGCCGGTGGCAATCCGCTTGTGCTTGCGACTTCCTCATGGCTTGTCATAGACCTTGATACGCGCAAGCTTGTGCGTGACCCCAATATAATGGATGAGAGCACCATGTGTTCCGAGAATGCGACTGATGCCCCTGCGGCAAAGGTGCAGATGCCTAAGGGCGTGGCTCCTGAACTTGTCATGCAGCATAAGGTGGCATATTCCGATGTGGACCTGAACGGCCATACCAACAATGCGATGTATATGCATTGGGCTATGGATGCGGTTGACTATGCCATGGCCTCTTCCATGCCTGTGAAGGAGGCTACGATAAATTTCAATCATGAGACAAGGGCGGGGGAGAATGTCTCGATTTACCGTGCCGTTGCCGAAGACGTGGATTGTATCCGTGTATTTGTTGAAGGCAAGGTGGGGGATATCTCCGCTTTCTGTGTAGAACTTGTATTTTGATTTCGGGGATATGGTTGAGCTGATATATCCTTATGGTACTGCGCCTGAGGTGCCTGCGCCATCAGCAGGGGCGGAGCCGTTGAGACCTGACAGTGAATGGTTCCCGATAGTGCTTCCGAGCGGTCTTGTAGTCGGGAGGTCAACACGTGAATATTGCCATAGCGGGGCCATGCCTCTGCATCCTGTCGTGCATCTGCACATAATAGACCGGTTCAGCCGCGTTTATCTGCAGAAACGCTCCATGTCGAAGGATATCCAGCCCGGAAAATGGGACACTGCGGTAGGCGGGCATGTCTCCTACGGGGAAAGCATAATCGAGGCTGTATATCGTGAGGCTGCAGAAGAGCTCGGCTTCATAGAGTTCAATCCGATATACCTTGAGACCTATGAGTTCACCTCCGGAGTTGAGCATGAGCTTGTGAACATCTTTGCAGCGGTAGGCTCTTATGAACTCCGGCCCGACCGTGATGAAGTGGATGAGGGGAAATGGTGGGAACTTGCTGAGATTGACGCTGCGATGGGGCAGGGAGTTTTCACGCCTAATTTCGAAAGTGAGTTCGCCATGAT
>DBLW01000193.1:3699-6627 GCA_002298075.1 Bacteroidales bacterium UBA714
ATTGGACGGGATTTGCCGAAAAAATATAGCTTCTAAGACTAATTGACAGATATGCCGAATATTGAATGCTTTGTGCCGCCCATGTCAAGTGAGGACATGTCGGCTACGATGGAGTCGTTCGCCAGGAGCGGTGCCTTTGCCGGAATGACTGTGCTGCCTGGAGATTCCCTGCGGGCCACTTCCGTACTGCGCAGCATAGCTTGTGCCGCGGCTGCGGAATTTGTGCTTTTATATACAAAGGACCATGCTCTTGAGATGGGCCTGTTCGCCCTGGACAGGATTCTTGCTGTCGCCGATGATACGGGGGCGGATATGCTCTATGCCGACCATTACAGTGTCTGCACTGATGACCAAGGGGCAAAGGTCCGCAAAAGGCATCCGCTGATAGATTGCCAGAAAGGCGCTCTCAGGGATGATTTTGATTTTGGAAGTGTGCTTGTCTTCAGGACATCTTCGCTTCGCCGCGCCGTAAATGCAATGAAGGAAGATTACAGCTGGGCCGCCTTGTATGACCTGCGTCTGAGGATGAAGAATATCGTGCATATCAACGAGTTCCTTTATACTGAAGTCGAAACTGATTCGAGAAAGTCCGGGCAGAAGCAGTTTGACTATGTGGACCCGAAGAACAGGGAAGTGCAGGTCGAGATGGAAAAAGTGTGTACTGAGCATCTGAAGCGTATAGGGGCTTATCTGGAACCGGTGTTCCGTGAGCCGGACGTGTCTGAACTCAGTGATGCCGTATTCCCTGTGGTGGCTTCAGTCATAATACCGGTCTATAATCGTGAAAGCACTATCTGCGATGCTGTGACGAGCGCCTTGGAACAGGAATGCGATTTCCCTTTCAACGTAATAGTCGTGGACAATCATTCGTCTGACGGCACTTCGCGCTTGCTTGGGGAAATGGCGGAGACAGATCCGAGGCTTGTGCACGTGATCCCGGTTAGGAACGACCTGGGTATCGGAGGGTGCTGGAATGTGGCCGTGCATCATCCAGCCTGCGGAGAGTATGCCGTGCAGCTTGACAGCGATGACATGTACAGCGGTCCGGATTCTTTGGCCAAGATTGTGGAGGCATTCCGTCTTCAGAAATGTGCAATGGTAATAGGGACATATCAGATGACTGACTTCAATCTTGAGCCGATACCACCTGGAATAATAGACCACAGGGAGTGGACGGAAGAGAACGGACGTAATAATGCATTGAGAATCAATGGTCTTGGCGCGCCTCGCGCTTTCTGGACTCCGCTTCTGAGGACTCTGAATCTGCCGGACGTGAGCTATGGCGAGGACTATGCGCTCGGCCTGAGAATCAGCCGTGAATACCGGATCGGACGCATTTGGGATGTGGTATATTTCTGCCGCCGCTGGAAGGGCAATTCCGATGCCGCACTCGATATGGAAAAGGTTAATGCCAATAATCTCTACAAGGACCGCATCCGTACCTGGGAGCTTGAGGCCAGAATAAGGATGAACCGATGAAAACCGGAAGGATTCAGAAATTTGTCGGTGACCAGCTTTCGCGCTGGCCTCTGGCATGTGACAATTTCCGTGCGCTGAAAAATGTGAAGGTCAGGGAAATTGTCACAGGCGGGCTGAAGGTAAAACTTCAGTTCAACCCTGCGAGAATGATATCGTCCGCCGCAAAGCTGGACAAGGCTGACATCGCGGCCAGAAAATGCTTCCTTTGCCGTGAGAACCGCTCAAATGAGCAGATAATGATGAAGTTTGAAGGCCGGAAAGGTAAGAAATATGACATCCTCATCAATCCTTACCCGATTTTCCCGGACCATCTTGTCATAGCCATGGACAGGCATGTGGGGCAGTCCATATGGCAGCGTTATGTTGACATGCTGGACCTTGCGCGGAAATACGGTGACTTTACGTTTTTCTACAACGGCCCGAAAAGCGGGGCTTCGGCTCCTGACCATCATCATTTCCAGGGTGCTCCGGCCGGCCTTATGCCGCTCGAGAATGATGTTGACGATCTTATTGGCAGGCTCGTAGGCTCTGAAGGTGTTTCTGGCGAAGCGTCTCAGGGAAATGGGGACGGAACGGGGCTCAGATATCTTACCTCTGTCCAGGACGCGCACCTGTACCATTATCCTAAATTCACGTCAGGCATATTCGTGTTGAGGGCCGATACTGCGAAATCTGCAGCCAAGCTTTTCTACCGTCTTCTTGACTGCGCGGAGATTCCGGAAGGTGAGAATGAACCGCTTATAAATCTGTTCACATATTGGCGCGGAGGGGAGTTCCGCTCTATTGTGGTTTTCCGCCGTTCGCATCGCTCGCATCATTATTTCAGTGACGGGCCGGACCACCTTACCATGAGTCCAGGATGTGCGGACATGGCAGGAATCTTCATCGTTCCTGTTGAGGAGGAGTTTGAGAAACTGACCCCAGGGTTGCTGGGTGAGATGCTTGCCGAAGTATCTGTCCCGGAAGATGAGCAGGAACGTATGATACGCCGTCTTACGCGTGTGCAGCCCTTGCTTGAGGTGGGCATCATGTCAGCTCCAGAGATTGAGTTTGAGATACTCTCTGATGGTGCCGGTCCGAGGAAAGCTGTTTTTCGTGAAGGCAAGATTGAATATGACGGTGCGCTTTATGATGAGCTTTATTTCGGTGCTCCGACTCTTTCTACCATGTTTGCCGGTGCGTCTTTTGTCCTGCACGATGTCACTATCGGCCGCAATTTCCATTGGGAGCGGCAGGAGCGCCAGACTTTTGCCGGAGCCTTGAAGATAACGGTAGGGAAGGGACGCCTTACTGCTGTGAATGTAATAGGAGCCGAGGACTATCTGCTGAGTGTCATATCTTCTGAAATGAGTTCTTCCGCTTCGGGAGAGTTCCTCAAGGCCCATGCGGTGATTTCCCGTTCATGGGTCATGGCGCGCATATCTGCGGCACGGGGAAAATCAGTTCCTG
>DBLW01000071.1:0-251 GCA_002298075.1 Bacteroidales bacterium UBA714
AACTTGGATTGCCGTTACAGTATCAGTGATGTTCGCATTGCCGTTAGCTGTGGCAGGATTCGCGTCGGAATGTTCGGGAATGGCTTTGTGTATGATATTGTTTCATGACTTCATAAGGTAATTGAAATGGAGAATTACTGATCAATGCATAGTCGCTCGGCAGTTTTCTTAAATAATACAAAAACACCCAATTTTACACCAAAGAATGTAAAATCGGGTGTTTATTTTGTAATTTGCTGATTTTCAGCGTT
>DBLW01000071.1:614-14159 GCA_002298075.1 Bacteroidales bacterium UBA714
GAGAGGGATTCGAACCCCCGGACCCGTTAAGATCAACGGTTTTCAAGACCGCCGCATTCGACCACTCTGCCATCTCTCCAATATTTTTCCGCTTCCGGATGTTGGTCCACATCCGTTTTATCTGAAACGGATTGCAAAGGTAGTGTTTTTTTTCATACCTGCAAATATATTTTAACTTTTTCTGAATTTCTTTTTATCGTTTCCACCAGAAACGATCGCTTTACTTTACCATCCGCCTTGTGTATTATCAGTAACAACGCACAATAAAAACGCCCCGGATTACCGATAAGCAAGAATGAGATATATTTGTACATTCCATATCTTTCAGCCACAAACTGCCAGTACATAATCAAGACAACTGTTGCGATTGCACTTGACTTTCGCTACATTTGCCCTTCGGACATATATACGTATGCGCTTCGGCAAACATTCAAACAAGTTTGATGTATGCTCCCAGCTTTTGCCTACATTTGTTCCAATCAAAAAACAAACTTCATAAACAATGTTAATTATGAAAAAATTATCTCTACTCATCGCAGCACTTTCAGCATGTCTGACGTTGGCTGCACAGCAGAAAGGAGACTTTACTGTCGGAGGTTCGGCCGGAGTATCCGGCGGTTCGGTCACAGCATCACTCAGCTATGGCGGTACAACTGAATCAGAATCCGTCCCGTCCGCCACCAAGTTCTCATTGAACCCGACATTCAGCTATTTCGTGGCAAACAATCTCGAACTCAGCGCCGGGCTTGGCTATGCCATGGAAAAGACATTCTCCGACGAAAAAGACGGCAAGAATTATTTTGACTTCACACATATTGCGATGTTCCAGGTCGGAGCACATTATTACGTCCCTATCATCCGGGACCTGTTTTATTATGCACCAGGTCTCAACATCGGCTTTGGAGGCGGCTCTCAGGTCAGCAGGAGCGGAGCAAACACCAAAACCACTGTAAAGATACCTTTTGCCATGGGATTTGAGCTCAACTTCGCCAATTTCGAACTGAAGCTTACGCCAAAGGTCGGTTTGTCATTCAACCTTCTTGACCTCGACATCGCATATGCGTCGTTCGACTCCGGAAGCAAAGACATAAAATACAGCACAACCGGAGTTTCTGCCGGATTCAACTACGGAGCTTCAGTCGGCGCAAGATACTACTTCTGACACCGCGCTTTCAAAAATGAGCAGCACAATGGTTTCAAAAGGCACAAGCCTACAAATCACGAAACTGAATTCTAAGAATCAAGAGCGGCAGGTCCAAGCCCCGAAACACCACTTAAAGGTCGTATGAGAACAACAAATTTTTGTAGCGAACACCAGGGTTGAACGTAGCAGTTTTTCAAAAAACGATTGAGGAGGGAGCTTCGAAAGTCAGAATAACTCTTTGGAATTGAATATTTGGAAACAAGGTTGAGTGACCTCGTCAAAAACAAGAAAAAGGGGCTTGAATAATACTTTTTATTCAGCCCCTCATTTATTTATGGCAATGACAATCCTGACATCGCACCCGAATCCACAATTCGCGGAGGTTTATACGGCATCACATAAATCAGCCGCCAAGCTCCCCGCTCCGTTTTCTCAAATCATTTCCCATCCTCCTGGGCAAAGAACCTGTACTGGAAAAGGAGCAGGTAAAAAGCCCCAACGGTCACACAACTGTCCGCAAAATTAAAGACGGCCCCAAAAAACACACGTGGCACATCCTGCCATGGAAGCCTGTACTCAAACAGAGGGAAATACAACATATCAACGACCCGCCCGAACAGGAACGCAAACGGCGCACCCGGCATCACTGTCTCAGGCCATATCATCCCATAGAACAGGCAGTCAAAAATATTGCCCAAAGCCCCGGCGGCAATAAGCGTCAGTCCCACAAGCACACCGGTCGGAGTGCCGCGGCGCGATGCCAGCTTCGAAATCCACCACCACAAGGCAGCGAAAAGCACAATCCTGAATACGGAAAGCAAAGCCTTCCCCCAGACGCCTCCGAAAGCCATGCCGAAAGCCATACCCTCATTAAGGACAAAATGAAGCTGAAACCAGCTCCCTATGACATTTATCGTCTCGCCAAGTTCCATGTTTGTCTTGACCAGAATCTTTATCACCTGATCAAGAACGACAAGAACGGCACCGAGAACGACAAGCCAGGTTCCTTTGGAAATCTTCATGGGTCTACTTGTTCTTGTTCATCATCTCCTTGGCCTCCACCGTCAAAGTGGCATGAGGCACAAGACGAAGCCTCTCCTTAGGGATAAGCTTTCCGGTCATGCGGCATACGCCATAAGTCTTGTTCTCGATTCTGATAAGCGCAGCCTCAAGGTTCTGTATGAACTTGTACTGACGCTGTGCAAGGGCACCGGCCTCCTCCTTGGAAAGAGCCGTCGCACCTTCCTCCATGATCTTGAAAGTCGGAGACGTGTCCTCAATGTCATTGCTTGACCCATGAGTGACGACATCACGCAACTGCTTATATTCGTTTTTCGCCTTTTCAAGCATCTCAAGAATGATGGTCTTGAACTCCTGGAGTTCCTCATCACTATAACGCACCTTAATCTCTGGAGCGTTCTTCATTTCTTCTGCCATAGCTTATAGTGTTTATAATCATTAAATTCTCTCAACTTTTATGCGGATATTCCCGTCGTTCCACTCGACCTCAGGAGCGTCACCGGACTCTGAAAGCGGCGCGGCCTGCACATCAACAGCAAGCGTCTGTGCTGCGACATAGTCACGGAATCCGGCAAGCGAAGCCGAAATCTCCTCACCGTCAGGACCATCGGCAAACACCTTCACCGTAATCTTGTCGGTAACATCAAAATCGCTGTCCTTGCGCAAGTTCTGTATCCTGTTTATCAGTTCACGGGCAACACCCTCATACCTGAGAGCATCCGTTATGGTAATGTCAAGCGCAAGCGTCAGAGTTCCTTCAGTGGCCACAAGCCAGCCCGGCATGTCCTCAGAAGAAATCTCATAGTCACCCTTGTTCAAAGTGACATCACCCGAAGGCAGGTTCAAAACATAACCTGTGCCAGAGGTCTCCGATGCCTGTATTTCCGATATGACATCCTGTCCAAGAGCGGCGAACGCAGCTGCAATCTCCTTCATCTGCTTGCCGTAAATCTTGCCCAAAGTCTTGAAATTAGGCTTGATTTTCTTGGTTATCAGACCGGCAGTCTCGGAAATGAACTCCATCTCCTTCACATTGACCTCTCCGAGCACCAGTTCCTTGACCTTTTCAAGCTGCTCCTTCACCCTCATGTCAATTACAGGAATCACAATCTTCGCAAGCGGCTTACGGACATTTATATTCACCTTACGGCGCAGTGCAAGCACCATTGAAGACGCCCTCTGCGCCAAAGCCATCCTTGCCTCAAGGTCACTGTCCACGGCAGCGGCATCATACCCCGGCATTGCAACATAATGCACGGACTCCTCTCCCTGCACCAAATCAGTATAGAGACGGTCCATGAAGAACGGCGCTATAGGGGCAGACAGACGGGCAACCGAAACCAGAACCTGATACAAGGTCTGATATGCAGACAGCTTGCCTGCATCCATGGTACCTCCCCAGAAACGCTTCCTGCCAAGACGCACATACCAGTTGCTGACATGGTCGCAGACGAACTCCTGTATCATACGTCCGGCTGCAGTCACATCATAATCCTCGTATGCGGCAGTCACATCCCTCACAAGTGTATTGAGAAGCGATATTATCCACCTGTCAATCTCAGGTCTCTCAGAAAGCGGCACAGCCTCAGCGGCAGGATCGAACCCGTCGATATTGGCATACAGCGCGAAGAACGAATAAGTGTTGTAGAGGGTTCCGAAGAACTTTTTCCTGACTTCATCAACTCCGGCCTCGTCAAAGCGGAGATTGTCCCAAGGCTGTGAATTTGTAAGCATATACCATCTTAGGGCATCAGCGCCGTACTGGTCAAGAGCCTTGAACGGGTCAACGGCATTGCCGAGCCTCTTGCTCATCTTGTTGCCGTCCTTGTCAAGCACCAGACCGTTTGAGATGACCCTCTTGAACGCGCACTTGTCGCTGACCATGGTATTTATGGCATGGAGCGTATAGAACCATCCCCTCGTCTGGTCCACGCCCTCGGCTATGAAGTCGGCTGTACATCCGAACTTGCCGCTTCCGAGATTGCGCAGCCCCTCCTGGGCATACGGCATCGCACCTGAATCAAACCACACGTCAATAAGGTCTGTCTCACGCACCATCTTCTTGCCTGTAGGAGAAACAAGGAATATATTGTCCACGTACGGACGGTGAAGATCTATCTTGTCATAATTCTCCTTTGACATATCATCCGGAGCGAATCCTTTTTCTTTCAGAGGGTTCACATCCATTATGCCTGCTGCGACAGACTTCTCTATCTCGGCATAAAGTTCCTTGACGGAGCCGATGCATATGCTCTCGCGTCCGTCCTCGCTCATCCAGACAGGGAGAGGAGTTCCCCAATAGCGGCTTCTCGACAGGTTCCAGTCCTGAATGTTCTCAAGCCATTTGCCGAAACGTCCGGTACCGGTTGACTCCGGCTTCCAGGTAATTGTGTCATTAAGCTCCATCATCCTCTCACGCACTGCGGTAGTGCGGATAAACCATGAATTGAGAGGGTAATACAGCACAGGCTTGTCCGTCCTCCAGCAATGAGGGTATGTATGGGTGTGCTTCTCTATCTTGAAGGCCTTGTTCTGCTGCTTGAGCATAACGCAAATGTCAACATCGAGAGTAGGAGCGTCCTCAGCAAGCGAAGCGTCATACGCATTCTTGACATACCTGCCGGAAAACTCTGAATATTCATCCGACACATTGGCGGCGGCATAATCCGGATCCATATCCTCAATGCGGAAGAAACGCCCCTGACGATCCACCTGTGCACAACGGTCTCCGTTCCGGTCCACCACCATCAGTGGCGGAACTCCAGCGGCCTTTGCCACCTTATTGTCGTCTGCACCGAAAGTTGGCGCGATATGCACGATTCCGGTACCGTCCTCAGTAGTGACATAATCTCCCGGTATTACCTTGAACGCACCCTCGCCCGGATTGAACCAAGGTATAAGCTGCTCATATCTTATGTCCACAAGCTCAGCTCCCTTGATCTTGCCGTCAAGAACATTGAACGGTACAAGCTTGTCTCCCGGCTTATAATCCTCAAATGCGACCTCTGCCGCCTTTGGATTGAAAAGAGAACTGACGAGAGCCTCCGCCACGACATATACCGCCGGCTTTCCTGTGTAAGGATTGAATGAAAGCACGCGAACATAATCAATGTTCGGTCCCACGCAAAGCGCAGTATTTGACGGAAGAGTCCACGGAGTGGTTGTCCATGCGAGGAAATATGCAGTAGTTCCGTCTTCAAAAAGGAATTCCGACTTGCCGTCCCTCACGACCGCGAACTGCACCGTAGCAGTCGTATCCTTCACATCCCTGTAGCAGCCAGGCTGGTTCAGCTCATGCGTACTGAGACCTGTTCCCGCTGCAGGCGAATACGGCTGAATTGAATAGCCCTTGTATAGCAGGCCCTTGTCATAAATCTTTTTCAGGAGATACCAAAGTGTCTCGATATATCTGTTGTCGTATGTTATATACGGGTCGTTCATGTCCACCCAGTAGCCTATACGCTCTGTCATGGACACCCACTCGGCCGTATATTTCATCACCTCCTTGCGGCAGGCGTCATTATATTCCTCAACGGAAATCCTGGTGCCGATGTCCTCTTTGGTTATGCCGAGCTTTTTCTCGACACCAAGTTCCACCGGCAGGCCATGAGTGTCCCATCCGGCCCTTCTGTTTACTTTATATCCGCTCTGTGTCTTGTAGCGGCATATGGCATCCTTGATAGAACGTGCCATGACATGGTGAATGCCCGGCATGCCGTTCGCTGAAGGCGGACCTTCAAAGAAAATGAATTCAGGTGCGCCTTCGCGCAGTTCAAGGGATTTCTCGAATGCGCGGTTCCTTTTCCATCTGTCGAGGACATCGTTGCCCGTCGCGACAAGATCAAGACCTTTGTACTCTTTAAATGCCATACTATTGAAAATAATTGTCTATTTTTGCACGGGCAATGCCCACCCGCTTTTTGTTCAAACTGCAAATATAGTAAAAAGCTGAGAACAAACACCAAGCTTGCTTGTAATCGACGAAGTCGCTTGAGCGAAAGCGAAAGAAATGTTTGCCGAGGCGCCAACGTTTATATGTGCGCAAGCACAAATATCAACCAACAAAAAAAATGAACATACTCGACATAATTATCCTGATATGCTTCGTAGCCGCCATTGTACAGGGCCTCAGGAAAGGATTTGTAGCACAGGTCATAGCCATAATATCAATAATCGTAGGAGTCTGGCTCTCATTCCGCTTCTCCACAATGGCAAGCCAGTGGCTCGCCCAATACGTCCCGGCCTCAGGCCAGGTCCTGAAAATCGTCGCATTCGCACTGATTCTCATACTGGTAATCTTCGCGCTGGGTGCACTGGGGAAAGTCATTGAAGCCACAATAAAAATAGTGATGCTCAGCTGGCTCAACCGACTGCTCGGCGCTATTTTCTCCCTCCTGAAATACGCCCTGGTAATGGGACTTATAATAATGGCATTCAACGCATTGAACAATACGTTCAACATAATAGGCGAAGACACCCTTTACGCGTCCTCGCTATACCCGCCCCTGAAAAGATTCGCATATTCCGTATTTCCATATCTGAAAGACCTGCTTTTCTGGGGAAGATGACGGACATGAAAAATCAGACAAAATGGAAAGAATAATACTCATAGAGACATCCACGGCGCTGTGCTCCACTGCAATCGCAGAAAGCGGCGCCATCGTTTCATACAGGGAAAGCTCATCCCCGAAGGCGCATGCTTCAATGACAGCGGTCTTCATTGACCAGATGCTGAAGGAATGCAATCTCACCATAGCAGATTGCGATGCGGTATGCGTCAGCATGGGCCCAGGCTCATACACAGGCCTGCGGGTAGGAGTATCAACTGCCAAAGGATTATGCTTCGGAGCCGGCAAGCCGCTTCTTGCTGTCGGCACGCTCGACACGCTTGTCGCACAGGCCATAGCGGAAAACCTCGTTCCTGAAGGATGCAGGCATATCGTTCCAATGATTGATGCGCGAAGGATGGAAGTGTATGCAGGCGTATTCACTCCGGACGGACGTCAGATTACGGAAACCGCACCTGTCATCATAGACTCCGGCAGCTACGGCGACATAATTGCGCAAGGCCCGGTTCTTTTCATAGGAGACGGAGCCGGGAAATGCGCGGAAACACTCGCCCACCCGAACGCAACCTTCATACAATGCTGTCCGAAAGCGTCATCAATGCTCGTTCCCGCCATTGCAGAATACAAAGAAAAACGGTTCAAAGACGTTGCGTACTTCGAACCGTTCTATCTTAAGGAATTCGTCGCGACAACCAGCCGCAAGAAATTGTTCTGATTATTTCAGCAATTTCGCCACAACCTTCTCCAAATCCTTGCCGTCCCTGACCTTCTCGTCCGAGAGCATTCCCTCACGGATGAAGAACACCATAGGAAGAGACGACAGATTGTAAAGGCTCACATATGGAGAAGCATCCGCACGTGAGTCGCAGACATTAATCCAAGGCAGTTCCTGATTCTTGACCGCAGTAGCCCACATGGTCTTGTCCGGGTCAAGCGAAACCTGATAAACCTCAAAGCCCTGCTGATGGTATTTCCCATACAGAGGTTTCAGGACATCTGTATTGAAGATGTTCTGCTTGGCGTCAGATGCGCTCCAGAAGTAAACCATCACGACCTTCGAATCCACATCGCTCAACCTGATTTTGCGTGCTGACAAATCAGGAAGCTCAATGTCAGGGAATCCGATTTCAGCCGCCCCGTTAAGGCGTGTCTCAAGCTCAAGATAGCCGAAACGCCTCTGCGCCTCCGCCCTCAGAGCCTTCACATATCTCGAATCAGGATATACGGTCTCGAGTGAATCAGCAGCATTGGTAAAATGTATCGCATCAGTTTTCTGCCCGAAAACAGGCAGGCTCTCACCAAAACTCTGATACAGCACCGGAACAACTGTAAGTGAGCGGCTGTTCTGCAGCACATATTTCACACATTCGCGGTAATAAGCAACATATTCGCGCCCCATCTCACTCTTAAGTTCCATTGTCTCCGCCTCTCCTGACGCAGCCTCAAGCCTTGCGGCAAGGTCACTAAGCCTCGCGGACGCGGCCGAATAGTCCTTTTCAACTTTTGCGAGCCTTGAAGACTCCTCAGACCCCTCAACCGCATAATTTCCGAGCGTATCGGCAGCAACCTTCACCTTGTCCCCATTCTCAAGAAGCAGAGAGGCAATCCTCCTGTCCCCGAAGAAAAGATATACAAACTCAGGCTGTCCCTTCTTCACATCCACCTTATATGAGAACTTGCCGGAAGCGTCAGTCTTGACCGTATCAAGCACAGAGTATCTGTTTGCATCAAGGAGCTTGACGACAACCTCAGAAGAAGGAGCGGACTCCACGGCACCGTCAATCCTGGCGCCGCTTGTGCAGGCCGCAGCGACAGATGCCGCAGCCGCAAAAAAGATTATTCTAATTGATTTTGACATATTCGTTATAAATTGCCGATGCCGTCCGGGCAAATTCTTCCGGAGACATTTCCAGTTTCTTTTTTCTGAAATCCATGTCCGCCTCAGAATTGAGCGGCACAAGATGTATATGAGTATGCGGAACTTCCATCCCCAGTACTGCGACACCTACTCTTTTGCACGGAATCGCCTTGCCGATTGCAAGAGCGACTTTCCTTGCAAATGCGCACAGGCCCATGTATGTGTCACTGTCGAGACTGAATATATAGTCATCTTCCACATGCTTCGGTATCACGAGCGTATGACCGGCAGCCATAGGATTGATGTCGAGAAAGGCATAGAAATCCTCATTCTCGGCCACTTTGTAGGAAGGAATTTCCCCCTCTGCTATTTTTGTGAAAACAGTCGGCATATTCTTTTGCAATAAATGAAGCCCTCCGGGAGGAAGGCTCCGTACATGAATTAAAGTGATATGTCAAGTATCTCGAATTTGACCGTTCCGGCAGGAACCTGAGCCTCAACCACATCACCGACCTTGTGTCCCATAAGGGCCTTGCCGATCGGCGTCTGTGCGGCAAGCTTTCCTGACATGAAATCAGCCTCCTTCTCGCTCACGAGAGTGAACGTCATTGTCTGCTTGGTGGTAAGGTTCTTGACCTTCACCTTGTTGAGCATCTGTACCACGTCCGTACCAATCTGCGACTCGTCAATAACGCGTGCATTGGCCACGAGGTCCTGAAGCTTTGATATATTGAGCTCGAGAAGGCCCTGAGCCTCTCTTGCAGCTTCGTATTCGGCGTTTTCAGAAAGGTCCCCCTTGTCTCTCGCCTCAGCAATGGCGGCCGATATGACCGGACGCTGGGCAATCGCCTCAGCAAGTTCCGCCTTAAGTTTGTCAAAACCCTCCTGGGTCATGTAATGAAGTGCCATAATCTATTATTTTATCGTCATATAAACATCAATCCGCGCGGCATACGCGCATGTCATTCGGAAAATTTAGGTTTCATTATCTCCGAATACACCACCAGTTTCCTGGGGTCAATCTTTTTCTGCACCGGCTTGCGCACCGGATGTGCAGACTGCACAGGCCTGGCATGCTCTTTGGCCGGAGCCACGTCACGCTGCCGGGCCAAGTCATGCTTCAGGACCACATTGCTCTGCCGGGCCGGATCATGCTTCCAAGTCACGTCAGGTTGCTGCGTCACTTCAGGGTCCGATGTCCCGGCAGGAACACGAAGAGGTCCGGGAGCAATTTCCTCCGGTTCATCTGCATCCTCTTCATCCACTGCAACAGCAGGTGCAACACCTTTGCCACCGGCCTTGCCGGAAGCATTCAGCTTCTTTTCAACCACCTTGAATATGGCAGGCAGAAGAAGCAACAGTCCTATCAGAGTTTCCATATAAATTTTGTTATCGGGACGCCTGCCACATCATCGGCATACACTCGTCCCTGTCCTTTTCAAGTTGTGCCTTCAATTGGTCCACAGATGCGAAACGCACCTCGTCACGAATCTTGGAAACAAAAGAAAGCTCCATGTCAAGCCCATATATATCCTCATCAAAGCCGAATATATTGGTCTCTATTGTCCTTGCATTGCCTGTTGCTACGGTAGGCCGCAGACCTATATTGCACATTCCGAAGAACTCGCGTCCCAAGACCTTCACTCTGACGGAATATACCCCGTTTCCAGGCACAAGCTTCAACGGTTCATACAGCTGCATATTGGCAGTCGGGAAGCCCATCGTGCGTCCGAGCCTGTTGCCTGCCACCACAACCCCATGAAGGCTGTAACTGTAGCCAAGCATCCCGTTAGCCCCCTGTACATCTCCCTCCTCAAGGCATTTCCTTATTTTAGTCGAACTGACGGCAGCTCCGCGATCATTGGACACCATGTCAGTCCTAACAACTTCAAGGCCAAGCGCTCCAGCCTCACGAGCGACATCCTCAGAAACAACGGCATCACAGCCCATCCTGTTGTCATAACCAAGCAAAACCGTATCAGCTCCATATTTGTCCCTGAGCATGCACAGATACTCCCTGGTAGTCATGCAGCTGAACTCTTTCGTAAACCTTTGTATTTCTACACGGCTCACGCCAAGCTCATGCAGCATCTGCGTCTTCTCGTCAAGAGTAGTCAGAAGCCTCAGGGAACGTGCGTCCTTTTGCAGCACATTGCGGGGATGCGGCCAAAAAGTCATGACCATGCTCTCATCCCCACGTGCCGCAGCAGCCTTCACAAGTTGCTCTATAACAAGACGGTGCCCAAGATGGACACCGTCAAAAAAGCCGGTGGCTACAACCATCTCACGAGTTCGAAATCCTGTCTGTGAGGCATCTTAGGATTCTTTGCATAAATACGTCCTGCGACCTGGTAAAGTCCTGATGTGTCAGGATTTATGGCTGCGGTATATCTTGCCCTTCCGTCACTGCACTCAACCGGAGAAAACTCGTATGTTTCCTGTATATGAAGCCTTCCTTTCTTGTCTGTGGCCGCAAACAGGACCTCAACTCCGATTTCCTCAGGACTGAGGTCACCGATATTGAGGACAACCTCAGCATTGAAATCATTGCCGATGGCTATCTTGTCGCTGTTGCTGTCAGGCATCTGCGCAGACACGACCTCGACATTGTTCCACTCGCGGCGAAGCTTCTTCTTCCATGAAGCCATCTCACGTGCCTGGGCGAAGTCATCAGCCACAAGGCCGTCATATCTTGCAGACTGAGGCACATAATACTGGTTGACATAGTCAGTAAGCATGCGGTTGGTGGTGAAATTGCATGCCACCATAGCCACAGTGTTCTTAATGTACTCAATCCAGTCTGCCGAACGTCCCGTTGACACGCTCTTGTTGTAGAATGTAGGGGCAATCTCGTTCTCTATGATATTGTAGATTGTAGCGGCATCAAGCTCATCCTGATAATTCTGGTCAGTGTAGGTCCTTTCCTGAGGAAGAGCCCAGCCGGCTCCCTTCTTGTAGCCCTCTACCCACCATCCGTCAAGCACTGAGAAATGCATGACACCGTTCATGGCAGCCTTCTCTCCTGAAGTTCCGGAAGCCTCGAGAGGACGTGTAGGGTTGTTCATCCATACGTCAACACCCTGCACAAGATACTTGGCCACAGTGATGTCATAATTCGGAACGAAAACAATCTTTCCGATGAAACGCTCCTGCTTGGAGATGTCAACAATCATCTTTATGAGGTCCTGGCCTGCCTTGTCAGCAGGATGCGCCTTTCCTGCGAAGAGGAACTGCACAGGCTGCTTAGGGTCGTTCACTATGCGGTCAAGCCTGTCAAGGTCACGGAAAAGCAGGTGCGCCCTCTTGTAAGTGGCAAAACGCCTTGCGAAACCGATTGTGAGGACATCCTCGCGGAGCGACTCCTTGATGCGTACAACCTCCTTAGGAGAGTAGTGGCTTGCGGCAGCAGGGTCAGAAAGTCTTCTCTTAACTTCGTCAATGAGCTTCTTGCGGAGAGAGGTCCTGATGTTCCATACCTCCTCGTCAGAGACTTTATATATGCCCTCAAAGCATGATTTGTCGTAGTGGTGCGTCTTGAACTCCTCACCGAACACCTTGGAATGAGCCTCTTTCCACTCTGGAGCGGTCCAGGTAGGATAGTGGACTCCGTTTGTCACATAGCTGACATGAAGTTCCTCAGGAAGATAGCCCGGCCACATATGTCCGAGGATATCGCGGCTCACCTCACCGTGAAGCCATGACACGCCGTTCACTTCCTGCGACATGTTCGCTGCAAGGATGCTCATCGAGAACTTCTCGTTTACATCCGCACCGTTGTTCTTACCAAGTCCCATGAGAGTCTCCCAGCCAATCTTGAAACGCTGAGGATAGTGTCCGATATATTTGCGGAGAAGTCCCTCGTCAAAAGCGTCATGTCCGGCAGGGACAGGGGTGTGGGTCGTGAAGAGCGATGAAGCCCTTACCACCTCGACTGCCTCGGTAAATTCGAGATTCTTGTCAGTAATCAGCTCGCGGAGCCTTTCGAGACCGATGAACGCAGCATGTCCCTCGTTGCAGTGGTAAACCTGCGGATTGAAGCCGAGCTTGCGCAGGGCACGTATTCCGCCCACGCCAAGAAGAAGTTCCTGCTTGAGACGGTTCTCCCAGTCACCTCCATAGAGATTGTAGGTAACCGACCTGTCCTCAGGAAGATTGTCCGGGAAGTCAGTGTCGAGCAGATACAGTTCGGTGCGTCCGACATCCACTCTCCAGAGCCTTGCATTGAGATTCCTTCCAGGGAAAGCCACACTTACGGTAATCCAGTTGCCGTGTTCGTCACGTACCGGCGTTGCAGGAATCTTCATGAAGTCCTGTGCGACATCCTCCGACACCTGCTCTCCCTGTGCGGTCAGTTTCTGGTTGAAATAGCCGAACCTGTAGAGCAGACCGATAGCCACAAGATTGGTGTTCATGTCGGAAGTCTCCTTGATATAGTCGCCGGCAAGGATGCCAAGACCGCCGGAATATATCTTGAGCGAAGTGTCAAGACCGTACTCCATGCAGAAATATGCGACAGACGGAGATGTCCTCTTTTCCTTGAGGGCCATGTATGTGTTGAACTCATCCATCACAGACTTGAGGTCCGCGAGGAACTTGCTGTCCTGCTCAAGTTTCTGGTATCTCTTGAGGCTGACTTTGTCGAGCATGGCTATAGGGTTCTGTCCCGAAGCCTCCCATGCCTGGGGATCAACCGATTCGAAAAGGTTCTTGGCAGATTCATTCCAGCACCACCACAGATTCTTGGAAAGAATTTCCAGATCTTTTAGACTGTCAGGAAGATGGCGTGATACGAAGACGCTGTTCCAAGTCGGCTGATTCACTTCAAATTTCTTATATTCCATATGTTTGTCATTCCTGGTCGAAGGGTATGAGCCCTTGGCCGATATTAATTTCTCCAAAGCCTTTGAATAGGCTTCCTTATAATATACGATGTTATTTTCCCACAGAGCGATTTC
>DBLW01000058.1 GCA_002298075.1 Bacteroidales bacterium UBA714
TCAACCGCGGCTTCTGGGACGGATATTATCAAGGTGCAAGGCTCGGAGAGTGGAGCGAAGTTTACGGAAGCAAGGCCACACGCAAGAAAACATATTGCGGCAAGGTCACCAATTGGTTCGGCAAACTCGGAGTGGCAGAGATTCTCGTGGAGTCGGCCTCCCTGAAAGTCGGAGACAAGATTCTCATCATCGGCCCGACATCAGGCGTAGTAGAATACACTGTTCCGGAAATACGTGTTGACCTGAAACCTGTCCAGGAAGCGTCCAAAGGCACTTTCTGTTCCATCCCGATAGACTGGAGCAAAGCAGTCCCGGGTGCCCGCGAGCAAGAGCAGAGCCTGTGCGGAGACAGCTGCAGCGAATCCGCATGCAAAGCAATAGAAGAAAATCGTCTGCGCCGTTCTGACAAGGTTTTTGTGTGGACTTCCGAAGAATAGGCTTGACTGCAAGGAATGCATGCCGGAGGGGCAATCCTGCCCAAACGGTAAAAAACACGCATTTTTTTACACAAAAAACAGGGGGCTGACTAAAAAAGTATTAGTAAAGCCCCTTTTCATTGTTTTTCGGCGAGGTCAACCTCGACCTTACTTCCAAATATTCAATTCGAAGAGAGTTATTCTTACTTTTTGCTCCACCCTCTATCGTTTTTCTTTGAAAATAGGACACCTCTATCCAATCATGTCACCCTCAGGTGCCCCGGATTCTTTGACTTCATCAATGACCTTGAGAAGATACTGCCCGTACTGGTTCTTCAGCATCGGCTTCGCAAGCTCACGCATCCTGTCCTCATCAATCCAGCCGTTCCTATATGCGATGCCCTCAAGACATGCTATCTTAAGGCCCTGGCGCTTCTCAAGCACCTCAACATAAATCGAAGCCTCCGCAAGCGAATCATGCGTACCAGTATCCAGCCATGCAAACCCGCGCGGCAGGGTCTGGACTTTCAGTTCACCCTCCTCAAGAAATCTCTGGTTGACAGTCGTAATCTCATATTCTCCCCTGGCTGAAGGCCTTATATTCCGCGCCACCTCAACAACCTTATTCGGATAAAAATAAAGACCTACCACCGCATAATTGCTCTTCGGATGCTCCGGCTTCTCCTCAATCGAAAGACAATTGCCCTCCCTGTCAAACTCCGCCACCCCGTAGCGCTCAGGGTCATTCACCCGATATCCGAACACGGTAGCCTTCCCGTCCTCCTCCGCAGCACGGACCGCATCCTTAAGCATCCCGGTAAACCCGGCGCCATGGAAAATATTGTCCCCAAGGACAAGACATGCGGAATCGTCCCCGATGAAATCAGCCCCGATAGTGAACGCCTGAGCCAGACCGTCAGGAGAGGGCTGCTCCGCATACTCAAAACGGACACCGTAATCAGAACCGTCCCCAAGAAGCCTCCTGAACCCCGGCAAATCCTGAGGAGTGGATATCACCAATATGTCCCTGATTCCGGCAAGCATCAGCACAGAAATAGGATAATAAACCATAGGCTTATCATAAATCGGCATCAGCTGCTTAGAAATCCCCTTTGTTATCGGGTAAAGACGCGTGCCGGACCCTCCGGCGAGAACTATTCCTTTCATCGTCCTGCAATCATTTACATTATCTCCCCCAAAAGCCACACCCCGACTTTAAATAAAAGCCAACTGCACTTTCCGGATTTTTCCGAGCCGAATATATGAATTTTTTACATGTCTTGCAAGCTTAGCTTTTGCTGGGCAAGTTTCCCATCAGCCAGACAAGACATCCGCATAAGCAACAACTCACAAGCCGTCAACATATGAAAAAGGACAGCCAATCATGCTGTCCTTTAAAATCATTTGCTTTGTGACAAGCTATCGTTAAGAGCATTAGCATCCAATATCGGCAAAGGATATTTTGAGAATAATGTCCCGGCTGTTCTTACAACAAGAATACCACGCATTGTTCCGATGATGACATTTAAAAAATGCGGCATCAGATGATTGATTGTTATATTATCGCCATCAATGATAACATAACGCGACAAGTCAATAACCTCAAATGAGAATTTGTATATGCAGTCCAGCACTTTCTCATTTTCATAAAGATATTGCACACCAAAAACAATGGAGATAACATTATTCTCAATGTCAGGCAATATCTTATTAGCGAATCCTACCTGCAAATCATCCGGATTCACATCGTCGCATATCTTCGACATATCCGTATTATAGGCCACTTCACTAATAGACTGAAGCCTCATCTGAATATTTTCAGTTTGCATAATTATTTAGTTATGATACTGCAACTGGCAAAATGCCGGTTCAGTATTGGTGAACGATTTACTTTGGGCGTCATTAAACGCATAAAAACAATTGACAGGCATCACTATAATTTGTGGTGCCATATGCTTTTTTACTTCTATAATATCCTCGCCGAGAACTGACGCCATCTTGGCAAGGGTTTTAGTTGTGAATCCATGGGATCCCGTAAGCCAACGTGATACCTCAGACTCCCTTTTTCCCATAAGGGAAGCAAACTCCCGTTGAGTCATTTTCTTTTCGTGAAGAATATCTGCTATCCTGTTTGCTATGTCTATATTCAAGTTCACTTCCGCAAACACTTCTGCAGGGACATTCGCAAGACATTCTTCAAATAATGGATCTCGTCTCATATAGGATTAAATATTTATAGTCTCAATAACTTGTTTGACCGCATCAAAATTGTCATAATCCGTGCCAGCCTTTTTGACTTCTTGACGCAATTTATTTTCTATACATCTCAATTTATTTACACAACTCAATAGAAAAGGGTCATCTTCATATTTATTTGCGACAGTTATTCCTCCATTTCCCAGAATCAGTAATCTATCTGAAATCCTAATGCAATACAGCCTTAATTTACCTACTTTCCTATCCACTTTGGGCAGTTCGACATATAATGGCATTGCCTTTATTTTACCGCCCTCAGGCCGGAATAGATTTTCCCGTGCCCCACACTCTTCCATTTTACGTATCTTCGCAAGAATAGTGTCAAAAAACTTTTTCAATTGAGGATGAGAATGATTATGGTTAGACATTAAGAATTTGGCAAATTCATGCATTGGTTCACCGTCAAAAACAGGCGAATAAATGCTGATGGCATCAGTTTCCGTTATGAGCACGAATTTTCCCATAAGACTTAAATTGGACAGCAAAGGTAAATAATTTATAATAAATCAAAAAGGGAAACTTCACTTTTTTGTTAAGTTTCCCTTGATATCATTGCTTCTGACCTCTTAAAAAAACAAGATGTTCTCAAAGATTTAAAATATCAAATGCCGGCCCACCATCATAAAAGCAGATGCGCCACCTTGCGGCAGCGCATCTGCCATGTGTGCTCCGGAGCCATGTCAATGACACGTTTCCGGTACTCAGCCAGTTTTCCCCGGTTTCCTGCCAGCTCTTTCAAGAGCCGGACCAGTTCATCTGCATCATAGCGGCAGACCGGACCGATGCATTCACGCGAAACAAAATCAGCGGTCCATGTCCCCTCCGATGCCAAGACCGGACACCCGTGCCCGATGGATTCAAAAAGTTTGAACGGAACCGCGAACTTCCAATACTCATGTGACTTGACATAAATGCAGAAAAGGTCTGCCTCGCGGTACAAGGCGTCAAGCTCATCACCGGATTTGTGGACTACACGTATATTGTCGGAAAGCAGGCCATCATAGAAATGCCCTACACGCATCCACTCTTTCTTGCGGCAGCAAAGCGTAAAGGTAATCTCGGGTATCTCCGATACAGCCTTCACAAGCATCCTGAGATCATAATGCGGGACAAGGCCTCCTATGTAAAGCAAATTCAAGCCTTGGCCGGGCATGCCTGTTTTTGTAAATGACATTTTCCCGGCCCCAGGAGGAAGCTCCTCCACTCTGCCGGGAAAACCAAGCGGGATATATCCGAGCATCTCCTTTGACGGAAGGAAAAGAACATCCACAAGGCATCTGTACATAATCAGGTCATAGATGTAGAACGGCTTCAGACATTTCATCTTCCAACTATCATTGCCGAAGCTGAAGCGCCAATATATATCACGATAGAACAAGCCGACACGTATTCCATGCCTGCGGCAAAATGAGAGAAAGGAAAAATCCAGAAAAGGATAAGAAGGCAAATGATGCTTTTCCGTACACAATGTCGGCAGTGTGGATGACTCGCTATACAGAAAATCATATTTCACCCCGTCACGTATGTTCCTTTTTATAGCGGCTATGCTCTTTTTCCTCTCTGCGCCGTCACCATATACCACAGCCACATCATAGCCTATTTGCCTGAATGCCTCAATCATCTTTAGAGGCCGTATTTGACTGGCGTCAGGATTGCCCACGTTTTTCACCGGACAATGAAAGATCATTCTTCGCATAAAAACTCACAGCAGCGATTTAAAAACGCCATCCCATTTTTTCATAATTATCTCCATGTCATACTCCTGTGCGGAAGACATGGCATTCTTTCCCATCTCTTTCCGAATGTCCCGGCGTCTCATCAAATGCAGCAGTTTCTCAGCAAATCCTTTTACATCGTTTTCCCTTACCAGGAATCCATTGTATCCGTCCTTAATAATGTCCCTTGGACCGCATTTGCAGGCAAATGACACAACCGGAACACCGCACCCCATCGATTCTGTCAATACAAGCGGAAACCCCTCGTAGCGTGAGGTTAGTGCCAATATTGATGACTCCATATATATGCTTTGAATATCCGTAACAGGCTGATGAATTCTGATGCTTGTATCCAGTCCGCATTCTGTTATTTGCCGCTCCAACGACTCCTTCCATTCTCCAGAGCCGTAGATGTCCAGATGCCAGTCAGGTTCCGACTGATGAACCAAAGCCCATGCGGACACAAGCATGTCAAGCCCTTTCTGATGGCACAGGCGTCCGACGACTATGACGCGCTTGTTATCCAGTGCTGCCGGACGATCCGGATGCATAAAAGTCGGATTCGGGATTACCATAAGGTTGCGGAACCTTTTCCATGACTTCCCATCCTCTTGCGTAAGCACAATCAGCCTGTCATAATGTCTTGCGAATATGTCGTCCATGAGAGTCCGGAACAAATTGATGGCTTTCATGGCGGCACTCTGCTGCACCATCAGGCGCATGTATTTGGAAAAGTGGAATTCCAGTATCTTTCTGCTCCCGTCCTTTATACGCCACAGCATGGACGCCTCTTTCCCGAACATGGAGATTACGATGTCGGCATTCAGACAGTCCAGTACATTTTTGAGCCTTGCATAATGCATCCGTCTCTTCTTCCAATAAAGATAAGCTTTCCTGACGAACGGCTTTCCCGCAAGCTCCTTATATCCTACATCCAGATCTATGAACGTTATCCTGTCTGAAAATTCAAAAAAGTTGGAATGGCCGGCCTGGTCGGTCGTGATGACATACACATCATATGCGAGCTTCTCGCATAGGTAATTGGCTTTCAGGGACAGCACGTGCTCCATCCCACCGGAATTGTACGCCGACTCTATGCAATATGCTATCTTCATGCATTTACTACTTATACATCTCCTCGTAATACCTCTGGTATTCCCCTGAGGTGACCTTGTCCATCCACTCCTGGTTGTCGAGGTACCACCTGACGGTCTTCTCGATTCCCTCCTCGAACTGCAGTGACGGCTCCCATCCAAGCTCCCTCTGCAGCTTCGTGCTGTCGATGGCGTAGCGCGCGTCGTGCCCGAGGCGGTCGGCCACATACGTTATCAGGCCCAGCGAATGCCCCTCGGAATTGCCGAGGAGCCTGTCCACGGTACGTATCACCACCCTTATGATGTCGATGTTCTTCCACTCGTTGAACCCGCCGATGTTGTACGTCTCGGCAGCCCGCCCCTTGTGGAATATGAGGTCGATGGCCCTCGCATGGTCCTCCACGAAGAGCCAGTCGCGCACGTTCTCACCCTTTCCATACACAGGGAGAGGCTTCCCGTGGCGGATGTTGTTGATGAACAGCGGTATCAGCTTCTCCGGGAACTGGTACGGGCCGTAGTTGTTCGAGCAGTTGGTCACGATGACAGGCATCCCGTAGGTGTCGTGGTATGCCCTCACGAAGTGGTCGGACGAGGCCTTGGAGGCCGAATATGGGCTGTGCGGGTTGTAGCGGGTCTCCTCGCGGAAGAAGTCGTCACCGTATGCCAGGTGGTGCTCCGACGAGGAGGCCGCGGTCGAGAAAGGCGGCTCGATGCCCTCCGGACGGTTCATCTGAAGTGCCCCGTACACCTCGTCGGTCGAGATGTGGTAGAACATCTTGCCCTCATACCCCTCGGGAAGGGACTCCCAGTAAATCTTGGCTGCCTGGAGGAGCGACAGGGTGCCCATCACGTTGGTCCTCGCGAAGGTGAACGGGTCCTTTATCGAACGGTCAACATGGCTCTCCGCAGCGAGATGGATGATGCCGTCCGCATGCTCCTCTCGCATCAGGGCGCTGAACCCCTCGAAGTCGCACACGTCCATCCTCACGAACCTGTAGTTAGGGCGGTCCTCGATGTCCTTCAGATTGGCCAGATTTCCTGCGTAGGTCAACTTGTCCAGGTTGATTATCCTGTATTCAGGATACTTGTTCACGAAAAGGCGGACAACATGGCTCCCTATGAAGCCCGCGCCGCCGGTTATCACTATGCTTCTCTTATACATGGTCTTGGTTCTTTTTCAGGTTCGCTATGCATGTCTTCAGGGAGTCAGTCCAGTAGGGTATCCTAAGGCCGAACGTCTCCTTTATCTTTGTCTTGTCAAGCACGGAATATGACGGCCTCTTAACGGGGCTCGGGAACTCGTCGCTGTGGCACGGGCGCACATCGCAGCCTGCATTGCCCGCATATTCGGCTATCATCTTCGTGAAGTCGTACCATGAGCACACGCCCTCGTTGGAGTAGTGGTAGATGCCGCCATTCCGGTAGGTGTCACCGGCCATGTCCCCGCGCCAGTCGTCCAGCACTGCCATGACTGCACCGGCCAGGTCCATGGCGTAGGTAGGAGTGCCGGTCTGGTCGAAAACGACGTTCAGCTCGGGCTTCGTGGCAGTCAAATGCATCATCGTCTTGCAGAAATTCCGTCCGTACTCCGAATAGAGCCAGGCCGTGCGGATGATCACGTGCTTGCAGCCAGAGGCCGCAATCCTCTGCTCGCCGTGCAGCTTGGTCAGACCATAGACCCCGGTCGGGGTGCCCCGCTGGTCTTCCCTGCACGGGATGTTGTACGGCTCCTTGCCGAAGACATAGTCGGTGGAGATGTGAACGAGCAGGCCGCCGCGCTCACGCATCACCTCCGCAAGGTTTGCCGGGGCGTCCGCGTTGAGGCGCTCAGCAAGCCCGGCGTCCGTCTCGGCGGCGTCAACGTTGGTGTAGGCCGCGCAGTTCACTATGGCGTCCACGCGGTATTCCGCGCAGATGCGCCGGACAGCGTCCATGTCGGTTATGTCAAGAGGGACGGTCTCCAGGCCGTCCGCGGTGCTCACGTCTGTGAATATGTAGCGGTCCCCGCCGCGTGCGGCGAGCAGGCGCATGCAATTGCCAAGCTGTCCGTTGGCTCCTGTAACAAGTATGGTCATGTCAGTCTATGTTTGGGTGTCCCGTTTCCTTCAGCTCGTCTATCACCTTCAGCAGGTACTGCCCGTACTGGTTCTTCAGCATCGGACGGGCGAGCTCGCGCATACGCTCCTCCGTTATCCAGCCCTGGCGGTAGGCTATCCCTTCCAGGCAGGCCACCTTCAGGCCCTGGCGCTTCTCCAGCACCTCGATGTATGTCGATGCCTCCGCGAGGGAGTCGTGCGTGCCCGTGTCAAGCCACGCGAACCCCCGCCCGAGGGTACGGACCTTCAGGATGCCGGCCGAGAGGAACTCCTGGTTGACGGCGGTGATCTCGTACTCCCCGCGTGCGGAAGGCCTTATGTTCCTTGCAACATCGACTACCTTGTTCGGGTAGAAGTACAGCCCCACGACCGCATAGTTGCTCTTCGGGCGCTCCGGCTTCTCCTCTATGGACAGGCAGTTTCCGTTCCTGTCGAACTCGGCCACGCCGTACCTCTCCGGGTCGTTCACCCAGTACCCGAACACGGTCGCATTGCCGTCCTGTTCGGCAGAGCGCACGGCGTCGCGGAGCATGCCCGTGAAGCCCGCCCCGTGGAAGATGTTGTCGCCGAGAACCAGGCACACGCTGTCGTCACCGATGAAATCCGCGCCAATCGTGAACGCCTGGGCCAGGCCGTCCGGTGAGGGCTGCTCGGCATACTCGAAGCGGACACCATAGTCCGAGCCGTCGCCGAGCAGGCGCCTGAAGCCCGGAAGGTCGTGAGGCGTGGAGATGATGAGGATCTCGCGGATGCCGGCAAGCATCAGCACCGAGACCGGGTAATAGACCATCGGCTTGTCGTAGATCGGCATCAGCTGCTTCGAGATGCCCTTCGTTATCGGATATAGGCGGGTGCCGCTCCCGCCTGCCAGGACTATGCCTTTCATATGTTATAGATTTCTTGTCACTTTCCCACCTTAAAAGTACACGAGTCTCTCATTAACTAAACGATTATTAAATTCATTCAGTCTTAAAAGTAATATCATCTGTCCGAGGATGCACAAACTCAAATTCAAGAGTTTGTGCAAGTCCTTCTCCTAATGTATAAGGGGCACTGAAACCTGACTTCAACATCTTTGATGCGTCAAATTCTGTTGTAGCACAGAATTTCTTTACCCGGACAGAACTTATGGTAAGTTTTTTTCGGGTAACCCACGCCAGTGCATCAAAGCAATATCCTCCAAGCATGCCAAGCCACATCGGGAAATGCGTAGCCGGGATATGCTTGCCAAGTACCTTGCTGACATGTGCAATCAGTTCATTCATAGTAAAATCCGGTTTATCAATATAATTGAAGACATTATACCCCGATGAACAATTTTCAATCATGAATTTCACGAAAGCGACTATATTGCCGACATAAGCCATTGACTTTTTATTGTTTCCATTCCCTACCATAAGGAATTTACCGCTTGAAATCTGTTTAAGCAGATTATACACATTGCCTCTGTTTCTTTCTCCGAATATCACGGTCGGACGTATAATATTGATATTCCAATCAGGATGCGTCTCGTACCATGCCTGCAGCACCTGCTCAGCCTGCCATTTGGACTTTCCATAGTGGTTGAACGGATCTTTTGGATGATTCTCATCCGGATTGTTCTTATTCAAGCCATAAACTGCAACTGAAGAAAAAAAGATGATTCTCTTGCACCCGTTCTTCTCCATTGCATTTAATGTCTTCTCCATGCCACCGACATTTGTGTCATAGTAGAGAGATACAGGAGAGACATCATCACGATGTTGCGCTGCCAACAATATTACAAGATCCGATCCTGCTATTTCTTTGTCCATGCAATCCTGATCGCGTACATCTCCGATAACTGTCAAATCATTGAAGAAATGACTTGGCAGTAAGTCAATGTTTTTCAGTTTATAATTTGGAGCATCATGCAACAAATCAAGCAGCCTTGTGCCGACAAAGCCACTTGCACCTATAAGTGTAATTTTCATGTTAATCAGTAATTTAGTTCTTTTAATAATGCATTATTTACCATACGCCTTTCTTTATCGAAAAACCACCCCCATTTGTTAAAATATTTTATCATATTCAGAATATGTATTTTAAGCATGCGTTTATTTGTCTTTGAAGCAGCTGCGTGCTCATGAACTATTGATGCATACGGATAGAACACAGTCTTGTATAGACGATGCATGCGCCTGGTAATATCAATGTCTTCGGGATACATAAAAAAACGCTCGTCAAACAAACCGACCTGTTTTAATGCAGAAACCCTAAAGAACATGAAACACCCCGACAAGTATGGAACATTCATAATTTTGTCGTAGCCGGTGAATCTCAATTGAAACTTATATAACCTGTTCTCGATAAGTTTTGAAGGCAAAAAACGCTTGAATATCAAATCTATCGGATTAGGTATCATTTTACACAAATATTGCAAATCGCCATTCGGATAAAAGACTTTTGGCATTATTTGTCCTACATCCTCATTATTATCCATATATTGTGCGATAGTCTCAATCGTACCATCTTGGAAATAAATGTCAGGATTCAGCACAACATGATATTTCGCTCCCATATCTATGGATTCCCGAATCGCAATATTGTGAGAAGCGCCATATCCTATATTTTCATTGTGTATATACCTGATTTTTTCGGAACGGCATTCTAAGGTTCGGTAAAAATCATTCCTTGAATTATCTATGATAAAAAGGTTATCTATTGGACATGACAATACACAGTCCAATAGTTTATTGACATCCTTTTTAGAGTTATGATAAATCACAAGCGAGGCATTAATCATATCTTTTCCCATTTTTTGTTTTCTGATTAAATCTTTTTATTTATTTTGCCGGGGCACCGACAGCAATACAATACTTTGGAATATCTTTGTTTACAATTGAGTGCGCTCCTATTATCGCTCCACCTCTTATTTTTAATCACAGCTGAACCATAACGTCTTCCCCCATCCAAACGTTACTGCAGATTTTTACATGCTGAACATTATACTGCCGTTTTTCCGGAGGGACATCAGGAGTTAAATCATTTCCATCTCCTTTATATTAGCCATGATTATTTTCAGAAACATAACTGGTAATCAATACATTAGTTTTATATAGCTGGAACTGTCTTGAATGCCTCCAATCTGCAATATCTTCCAGTTGTAAGCATCCAGTAGAAATCAATATTTTTTCTTCCCCGTATATCAATCTGAAACTGAATCATCCTGGCATTATGACATAGAAACTTTGTAACGCCAATTGAATTTTATCTATCAGAGAATACTGATTCATATCTTTTTTCAATTAACACAACGATTCTGTCCAAGTACGGCACTTTATATTCACAATACATGTGACATAGATTTCAGCCTATCGTGTTTTCAATATATTCAAACATTTCTTTCCAGCTCTGCCTTTGTGAAATATCTATCGGTTTATATCTCTGTCCTTTCTGCAAAGATTCAATCGCTTCTTTCCACTTTTGTACGGCATCATATTGAACGAACTGCACGCCATCATAACCTTCCAGGACTTCTCTTGCATATGGGAGATCTGCCGCGATAATCGGCAAACCTATCATAGCAGCCTCTATCAAAGGAAGGCCGTAAGATTCCATATAGCTTGGAAACACCAAAGCATCACATGCTTTATATATAGAATAGATCTGTGGGTGTGGAATTGTATTAAGGCAATGGACATTTTTACAGCCACTATCATTTTCCACAGCCGTCAGATATAACTTTACATTTTTATCAGCTATTTTAATTGCCTGAAAAAGAGTCGCATGATTTTTATATTGATAATCAGTAGCCGGATAAAACAAATTAAGTCGAGAGACGTCTAAATCCGATGCAGGCTCAGCATCAATCGGCAAAACAGCTGGAGAAAAAGTATGGATATCTTTAAGGGGATACTTATATTTTTTTGCAAACCCATGCTTTATAAAATCCAGTTGTACGAATACATGCGTATTCTTCGTCAAAGACAGACGTACAAAAAGCGGATAAATACATTTATAAAACCATAATATCCGTTGCTCCTTATCAAACGGATTCCATTGATAATCTGAGGATAAAGACAGCGACTGATGAAAATATAAAAATTTATGAATGTTTTTTTTATTTACCCGAAAACCTGTATTCTGTAAAGATATGCAAGCAATCGGATTAATGGACTTTCTTTTAATCCATTTATTAAGGCCATATATGTCCCATAGAAATCTATTCAGCATCGACTTGACACCGGCAATCTGTTCAATCCTGACATTATATTGGCGTGGCGTTATTAAAATCCTTTCAGAAACAAAGACGAGCCATTGATACCTGTTCTCAGGAATGTGGCTCACAAATTGATTTAAAACAATTAATGCTCCACTTTCATTCAATGATGTTGCGTTAACGATTATTGCGTCTTGCATTCTGCTGGCTTATGTTATATACACTTTCGTTTTATTGCATTAGCCTTGTATTCATGCACATTGCCCATCCTATTTTTTATAAATTGAATAGAGCGAACCGACAAACAAAACAAATAACGGATATGGCAATAGATTTAAAACAGCAAAAGCTGATAATCTGAAAAACAGGCCATCTGCTCTTAAATTTTTATATATTCTCTTGCGTTCGTCATCCGACACTTCCGACTTCAAAAGCTGCAAAGAAGTAAGAAACACTAAATAATGGATATATTTATCGAAAGATGATTTTAATTCCGGGGCAGATTGTTCCCTACTTAATTTAAAAGAATCTATGATAAATGACAGATCGTTGATACGTTTAAGAGAAACTTTACTTTGAGATATAGAATTATTACGGACTTTATATAAATATGTATACTCCGGCATAATATCAATGACATCCGCATTCTTGCAGCATTGAAAAGAAAACAAAAAATCTTCATGCAGTATGCCTTGGACAAACTTGATACAATTCGAATCCAAAAATGATTTTTTATATAATTTATTGACCGCTGCAATATTATATTTTCTTTTTAAGAAATCTTTCAGAATCTCCTTTCCGGTTATAGTCTTCTCTTGAAGATTCTTTATATGTATTGAATCCGCACCGACAAGCCGTATATTTCCGAAGACAATATCGGAATTCTGCTTTGCAGCGGCATTACATAATTTCTCAATACAGTCTGAAGTGATTTCATCATCGGAATCCATAAAATACACATAATCTCCGGCAGCATTTTCAATTCCGGTATTACGTGCCGCGGACAAGCCCTTATTGCATTCGTGCCTTATGATTTTTATGTTATCCTTACGTTTATGGCTTTTTATGACATCCTCAGCAATAGAAATACTGTTATCCGTACCGCAATCATCAATAATCAAATATTCGATATTATCATATGTCTGATTGAATGCAGACAACAAAGAGTCCTCAATATATGCCGCCACATTATATACAGGAATTATTACGGTTACTTTATACATTATTTGTAATTTATAATATTGACCTATAAGGAAGCAATTTATTTACTTCACCTCCTGAGTGAAGCGTATGAAAAAAAATAGCGATATATGCCATTGATATGCATGCTATAACTATTCTTTGGCTATTCAAAGAAAAGAAGTATTTGATGAACTTCGGAATCAGTACAATCAGAATAGGAGTATAGAAGCAAGCAAACCTCAAAAACACTAGAGTCAAAGGAGTCTCAGCAAAAAAGCACGTAATGGAGAGAAACACCAAGGCTACATAATTGATATTTTGCAAAATGTTATATGTCACCGTTTTATACGTTTTCCCCAAAAAAATGTCCAATATCAGAAGCCCTGTCGAGAGAAGCATTAGCATATAAGTCGTTATTGTGATTTCACTGGCAAATTGTTCAAAATTCAAATAAATTTTATAAGCATCCAATGATGCTACAATAAGAATGAAAAATTGCGCGACATAAAGTATGACCACCAGTAATCCAAGTTTCACAGATAAAGGATACGAACGTCTTAGAATAAAATATAACGGTAAACATATAATAGCCGAAAAGTGAATAAAAAAAATAGAGCACCCTATGTTTAGGAAATATTTTACCATATTTCTGTTTTCTATATGTTCAAGCGATGCAAAAAAGATATAGCTTGCCATGCATTGCCTCATTACATTGAACGTATATGTATAATACTGTGCAAAACAAAAGAAAATGAGCAATGAAAAGAACGGATATGGAGAATATTGCCTTATAAAAATTGCAACGCAATAGATTGTCAGAAATGATATTATGAGAACGACGATTTGAAACGGTATATTCAAACTGCGGAATAAATGAAAGAAAAAAGCCCAGCCTAATTCTTTGATTTCCGGATTAAGTCCAAGCAAAGAGCCGTTATATAGCTCTTCATATGCCTGGAAATCCTTTCCTACATCATACCTCAATCCAGAAAAGAGAAAAAGCAGTATTAAAGCAAATACCCACCTTATATTTTCTCCATTCTTGTCATAATTGCATATTTCAAAAACAGAAAAAAAGACCAGGAAGCCCAAAACCAATATATATGGAAACATATCAGATTACTTTTTCAAATAAAATGATGATTTATCAATATCCATTTGATATTTTCCAATATGCCGGATCATCTCGGAATCGTCACTGCTGTCATGCAATAATGAATATAGCAAACGGTTTTGCCTCGGAAATATTATGGCATCCTCTGAGTATGGAATATTATTGCTTTTAGTTTTCACGAACTCCTCAAACTCCATATACCGGCCTCTGTAGCGTTCCCAATTTGCAATCTGACAATCATACATCTTCCTTCGCACGCCATTCAGATGAAACCACATAAAACCATACGGAACGGCAATCGGCAAGCCTCGTAATGTTTCTATTAAAGAATATTTGTGTGAATTCAGTTGTGCATATTCTTTTATTTCTGCCGGAGCAAAATATGTTTCAGATGTTAATCTGAAAATCGTATGATCTGTTACTCCATTATATGGAGAAAGAATATTCGGAGTATTCTCATTAAATTGCCCCAAAGGCACATACCATTTCTTTTCAAACCATGAAACATTATATCCTGAAAGATAGATGGATATCTTATAGTTATTTATAAGGTTGAGCAAACATCTTTTATATTGTCTGAAAAAGTATTTTTTACAGCATAAGATGCTGATTCCACACTTTTTATATGCAATCAGATTAAAATAAAAAAATACGAAGCAAAACAATTTCCATGGATTTATGAATACTTTCTTGTCTGAACGGTATGCATTGCAGATCTCAACCAAAGAGTTTGTCAAGTATATTTGATCCGCATCAATTTTCATGACAAACTCATAATTGACCTTCGACAAGGCAAAATTGTAGTAATTCGATAACAAATGAGGAGAATCCTGCGGTTGTGATTTTATAAAATCGTACTCATCAGCATTAAGGTTATTCGCATAAATCTTGGGCACATATTCATAATAATGAATCTTACTGCCATATTGCTCTGCCTTTTTCTTAATAATTGCAGGGGATTCATCTGAGCAATCATTATACACGATGATGAGTTCATCCAATGCATTTACACACGAGTCAATTGCCTCGGCTAAAAACTCGGCATCATTTTTTACCCTTAAAATGCCTGATACGCCACGCTGGCGCACCCGGGCAAAAGAATCGGCATCAACTTTATAAACTTCAGAGTTACAATGTGCACAAGAACACTTAATCATATCCTTTATTTCTTAATGAGATGTGCTTCCGTAAGAATTGCATGTTTTTTATCCATCTCATTCATATTTCTTGTCGAGAAACAGAACGGACGTACTTTCTCCCGATAATTATCAATATCGGTTATCGGCTTTGCCGGATTTCCGGCTATAACTGCCCCCCCCTGATGACTTTTTGTCACAACGCTTCCTGCTGCTACAATACAATTGTCCCCCAGTGTAACTCCCGGTAATATTATAGAGTCAGCGCCGATAAAGCAATTGTCTCCGATATTTATACGGCCGAAAACATCCGTATATTCAGGCAACACTTTTGATACACTATTATCATGAGTTAGTAATCTGCATCCGGGAGCAATGGTGACATTATTACCGATGGTAACAAGATATGATTCCGGCGTCAATATATTAGAAAATATAGAACAGCCAGAACCTATTTTTATTCCTTTTTTACGATAAAAGTCTATCAAGATCCTGTTATTTCCCGATAATTTTGCCCTAAAAAATGCGAAATAATACGTTGAAAATATATTTTTCATTGGACTCTCACAATAGTTTAAATATTAAGTCTTCTGTCTTTCCACCATGCCGTAAAATCATGCAATATTACTTGTATTCCGACATCCAATTGAGCCGATATCATATAACCTAATGGATGAAATTAATGTATGGCATCATCTATTGCCGTATCCTGGTGTATGAAATCAAATATAACAGCCCTACTGCGTGGGACTAATGGGAATTTTCTCTTTTTTAAAGTTTTGAACAAGTCTATGGTCTTGAAGTCATCAATGGACATGAATGAGTCCGGATGGTTGCTGATATTCTCTTTGGTTTTGTAAATTATTCCTTTTCGGGATGCATTCAGATGATACCAATAAACCCCGATAGGGAATATAGTTTTTATTCCGGTGAATCTCTCAATCACACTGTCCTGATACTTATTAAGTGAGTTATACAGTTCGTCATATGAAGGGATATAATATGTTTCAGGCGTGACTTTGAATATAAGATGGTCTCCCTCCCCATTATAAGGAGGCAGTATATTCATACCATTTTCTATGATTTTCCCCAAAGAGACGAGTTTTTCATTATCGCAGAGACTCATATTTATGCCCGATAGCGATGCAGTCGGCTTGACAGCCCTTACGTAGTCCAGCATTGCTTCCTTATATTTTTTCCAGAAGACCGGATTTGCAAAAAGACGGCTTGTGCGGCTGGCACGGATACCTAATGACAAATATATTTTCCCTTCTAAGATTCTTATTATGTCAATGATTCTGCAAATCCTGTTTCCCCGGCATCTGTACGCATCACATAACTCTTTCAGCTTATCTTTGAAATATATCTGATCAGCATCTATCTTCATCACATATTCTTTAGTCGTATGTGCCAATGCATAGTTATAATATCCGGCCAAAGTATTTTCTGCCGGAATCTGTCCATTCATCACCATGTTGAATTCATCTTCCGAGAGATTCCATGCATATATATGAGGTGTATATGGAAACACCTTGATTTTATCAGGATAACGCTGACGTGCCATTTCTATAACCTGCGGAGAATTGTCTGTACAATCATTATATACTATCACTAATTCATCTAGAGCCGGAATGCAGGACTCTATGCATCGCATGATAAATTCCTCGTCATTCCTAACTCTCAGCATTCCGCTAACTCCGGGTTGCCTATTTCCCCCCCCCAGCTTTCCACCAAGCCCTGAAATCATGATTTCTGACCTGCATCTCTATCGGCGGTAGCCGCATGTAGTCTCCATAATGCTTGGTCAAATAAGCGTCATATGCAGAAATGCATCTGTAGGTACGGCCCTCAAAGGCAATGTCGGAGTACTCACGGAAAACATTTGCCTCCATGTGTTCTTTATGTCCATACCTTCCGCTTATGGCACCGGCATACTCTGCTGTCACAAAATCTATGGAAGAGATGAATTTCTCCGCTCTTTCCACAGTCTTGCGGTGATTTATGAAAAGCATACATATAGTTTTCAAGAAAGGGAATCTTACCAATGCCTCATCACCCGGACTTGTATAAATCATAAGCCTGTTTATGTTTACCATTTTCCCTAAGAATGAGTCAAGGCCCTCTTCCGGTGGCAATCCATCAACCGGAAAGACATCTACGAAGACCCCGTTTTTCCGTGTTACTTCTTCAGAGACTCTCTCAACCAGCACGGTCCGTTCATCGATTACCTTGCTGAAAGGCAGAATATAGCCATAATCCGTAAACGCATTCAATATCTTCAGATGCGGATACACTCCGTCAAACTCCTTAAGGAATCTGTTATAGTCGGGCCGGGGAAGCATGATGTCCACGTCGTCGTCCCACGGGATATACCCCTTGTGGCGCACTGCTCCAAGCAGAGTGCCGCCGCCGAGCGAATACCTGATGCCCCTCTCCATGCAGAATGCATGTATCTTGTCAAGGATGCCAAGCTGAATCTCACGCAATTCATTGATATCTATTTCCTTTCCCATCATTCGAAACTTTTGAGAGTCCTGTATATCCCTTCACGCAAACCGACAGACGGCCGGAAGCCAAGTGACTCAATCTTGGCCGTATCCAATGCCACACGCGTATAATTGCAGTAGCCTGTCATATCGGCATTATTTTCAAACCTGACAGCAATGCCACGCTCAGGCACAGCCTGGCATATAAGTCCGGCCACGTCCCGTATCGGCATCGGCTCGGTCTCGTTTGCCAAATTATAGGCCTCACCCCCCTTGCCGTACAATGCGGAATAGACCAGTCCCATCACCGCATCACTGACATAACAGAACGCACGGACGGCATCGCCGGCACTTTTCAGCACAATGTCCCTCCCGTTCAGAGCATCCCCGATAAAGTCCGCCATGACGCGCCCGTCCCCCTCGGTCTTCATGCCCGGGCCGTAGCTATGGGCAATCCTTACGTTCACGGCACGAATACCATGCTGAAGATAATAGCTCCTCAGGACAGTCTCGGCCGCACGCTTGCTCTCCGGATAGCATGACCGATTATCTAAAGGGTCAAGATATCCGAAAGAATTCTCATCAAGCAGAGTCTTGCCCTCAGTTGCGCCATACACCTCACGTGTTGATGCGAACACAACGCACCCGGAAGCCGAACGTCTTGCAAAATCCATCACATTGAAAGTGCCGAGGAGATTGCTCTTCATTATGCCTACAGGGTCTGAATTAATGAAATAAGGGCTGGCATTGCCGGCAAAATGAAAGATATAATCCGCATGTCCCTCATAGCTTATGGGAGATGCAATATCCTGATTTACAATCCCAAAATAATCTTCATCCAGCACTTCCCTGAAAAGCGCCCTGGTCTTGTCAAGCGAGCGCGTCAGCACAACAGTCCTGACATCAATACCGACATGCTGCTTCAGATACAAGAAGAGATAAGCTGTATATGTACCGAGCATGGAATTGGCGCCTGTAATGAAAACCGTCTTGCCGTCAAACCTTGACCACGCGACAGAAGAACCTGCCATTTCACTCAAGTCCTGCTGCACTATGCTGTTGCTGTATCCGAACATTTCCTGTTTTTATATGATTGTTGCTAAAAACCGAATATTTGCTGATTCTCATGCACTTCCACCATTGCACGAAAGATGAAATAATCAGTAGGAGTCGTAATCTTTATGTTTTCCATCGGGCCTTCTATCAGTCCGAGCTTATGGCCGTAATGGTTCATCATAGTGCAGCTGTCCACAAAATCATTCCGGCCCTCTGCAAGTGCCTTGCGGTGAGCGGACAATATGTCATCCAGCCTGAAGCTCTGAGGAGCGCGTGCTATAAGGGAATTCTTACGTTCCGGTATCTCAAGGCCTTCCCCCATATTTACGACAAAGGTTTCCGTTGCAGGAATGCAGGTTATGCAGCTTCCGCATTCTGCGACCTTTGCTATATTGTCAGAGATTGTCTGTTCCGTAATCAGCGGACGCACACCATCATGAATCAGCACTACAGCACCAGGCTGCCCCGCCGCATACTCCTCAGCTGCACAAAGGCCATTATAAATGGAAAGCTGTCCGGTCTCGCCGCCGGGAACAATCCTCACAACCTTATTGACCTCAAACTTCTTGAGCATCTTTTCCAAAAAAGGAATCCACGGCTCAATGCACACGACCACAATGGCATCTATATCCGGATGATTATCAAACAATTCAAGCGTATAGATTATAACCGGCTTGCCGTTCAAGTCCAGAAACTGCTTGGGACGCGACTTGGTATTCATCCTGCTGCCGACACCTCCGGCAAAAATCACTGCAATATTCATAATTAGTTATCAAGCTACCACTTGCCATATATCCATGGCAGGTGTTTGTACAATATCTGATGAATCAAATAACACAAGACCAATATCACAGAGGCAATGACCAATGTATAGACAAACGACAATAAGGACAATTCCTCAGCCCAGCCTATCGTAAATTTGACCGTATAGCAAAAAAGCATTTGTACGCAAAGTATCGTAACAAGTGAATTAGCTGCATTAATAACAAGCTGCCGTTCTTTGAACAATGATGAAAAATACAGAACTGCCATTGAGGCAACAAATCCGTTTAAGTAAAATAGCGGTATGCTATATAGTTTATGTATTCCGAAGCGCACCAGGCTCATTGATGTCCTGCCATTGAATCTTGCAGATAAAATGAAAACGGCAAACAGAATAATCATGACAAAAACCGGAAACTTCACATTCAGAAAGCCATCAATTGTATTCTTATATTTATAACCAATATAATATATCGGGAATGCCATAAGAGCTTGTTTTAAGTACAGGACATTAAATTTGTACATTAATGCGAACAACAATATGCCCCCCCCAATCAATAAATAGCGATATCTTTTATTTTTCTCCAGTACATCAGCCATTGCCTTGCACCAAAATAATGCAAGAAGAAACCAACATGGAATATTTGCAATCTGAGTTCCGCGAGCGACACCTTTTAGAGTAACATAAACTTGGTCTATTCCAATTCCGATTACGTCGAAAGGCATCGGACGGTGATATACAGCATCATAGTCCCAAAAATCAAAATAAAACAACACACTACTTATTGCAATATATGCCCCGATAAAGACAGCTGCTGGACGCAGAAGTGTCCTGGCATACTTTCTCCATTCAATTGCTCCCTTGTATTTATGCAGCATCCCACTGACCATAAAAAAGAAAGGCATATGAAAAGCGTAGATATACATGCGTCCATTTCCCCTGCAATCATACGTCACAAGATGACCGACTATAACAAGCAGGGCAACAATTACGCGAGCATAATCCAAATATGCAACACGTTGATTATCACCCACAGCATCAACTCTCCCCATCATTTTATGCATATAAATAATCTGATGCTATATTCAACTTTATGAGCAAGGCACTCACCAAAGTCATCCCTATACAATATATCTCTCTATGAAATCAAATGACTGCTTTCTAAGCGCAGACAACCTCATATTGACATTCTTATAATCGATTAGACTCATTGTCTGAGGGATTCTTTTATCATCATAAGGAATTAGCCTGTCCGTAAGTCCCAAACCATCAACAATACTCTTCATTCTGTAATCCGACCCGTCACGCTGAAATAAAGTAAACTGCTTCTCAAATAAAACAGAGAAACAACAACCATGAAAAGCATTACAAACAACATAATCCGCATACTTAAAGTATCCAAGCCACTCTTCAATGCCCAAATCCGTTTTAACCTTATGCTTGAATCGGATTTTATTAATGCTGTAATTACTTATTTCTATCATTTCCAGATTCAACTGCTCCGCCAATTTCGCCGCTTCCAGTAGCATTTGCTTATCATTGGTCATACAATTATAAACCAGAAGATAATTCCGTTCTTTCGGAACAGCTGTTATCGGGTCGTAATCATTGCTGTCCAACAATAGAGTCGGATCCAGAACCCATGATACATCACGTTTTAATATCTTCTGCAAATACTCAGCACCTTCCTTTTCACGGCAACTTATTGCCAGATAATCCTTGGTCATGGAAACAATACGCTCCTGTTCCTTTTCATCTAAAGGCCTTGCTCCAATTGAAGGTGAATATGCAATCTTGTTTTTATTCTTCGCAAATGGAGCATTCAAGAAAAATATATCATCAAAATCATTGTTCCCATACAATTTCCAGATGACATCGCTTTCACACACATAAGTATCTATATCCAGATTCTCAATTGATTCTAATGACATCAGTTCATTATAATCATATTCGAAAGAAGTTTTGAAATAATATTTGTCAAAGAAGTTTTGAAATTTTCTAAACTTTCTGACATTTTGGAACAATCCTAAAAATCCCCAATTCAAGCAACACCATACGGCACCTCGCAAATTGCGCATGCTGAATATATTGAAGAGCGGATATTTTAAATTGTACTTCTCAAGAGATCTTGGAAGATAATCTATTACTACTGATTGTTTCCCCTTCTTCTTCAGATACTGCTGAAAAGCATACGTATGCAATGCAGCACCATAATTCATATGGTTAGAATGAATGTTATAAGAAACAAGCCCTATTAATCTTTTTTCCATACGCTTCTGCTATTTTCAGGCGCAGAAGCGCAATTCCTGCCTATTATTTAATATATGAATAGGTCGTATCTTCCCCCCCCCTATCACAATATGCTCTTTCATCTCCATTGAAATGGTCTTACGGTCTATCTCCATTATATCTTCAATTATTGTCTGTCTGAACTCAGACTTGACGGCCTGGTCATATCCGGCAGCCGCAGCCTTATACAATTGTCCCACAATATTTGCGGCACTGAAATCATCATGTCTGATGAAATTATCCTCCGCATGGATATTGCGCCCGAAAAGCGGAAGTTTGTCATTCCATACCAGCCCGACGGCAGGAACATCAAGTGAATAGGCAATTATGCAGGCGTGCAAGCGTGCTGCCACTATTGCCAGATAGCCCGAAATAATGTCAACAAGTTCATGGGTATTTTCCGGATACCTGCGGCATAGTCTGATTCCCTCCTCAGCAAGACTTGCACAAACCTGCTCGGCAAAATCATTGTCAGCAGGAAGTCCGTTCGTAAACACTTCCACATCGCACCCGTCTGCTGCAAATGTCCTTATGACATCCTTATATAATGTCAGCAATTCTACAGGCCCGAAGTCTATCTCATTATCATTGAAGATACCGCCTCTGACGACACCGACACCTATTTTCCGGCTCTCCTTTTTCTTTATTCCGTAAGCCTCACTGACCCACACGGCAGGATCCGAGACACGCAGTAAAGGTCTCCTTGGATTTCCATCATAGTACTTGCCTGCCAGCGTTTCCAAATCGTCACGCGTCGAGACATGAATTAAAGCAGGAAGCTGCATCGCCTGCTTGAGCATACGGCATTTGAAATCAGAGTCGCTATAGCCTTCAACCCCTACGGCATTGAAAACAACTGGGACATTCAGGCTCTCGGCGGCGTTCAGAAGTGCAGTCAACTCTGCATAAAAAAACTGATACGTCCACTTGACGATTCCGCCTCCGACCACTACGACAAGGTCCAAATCCTTGATGTAAGTCTCAAAATATTCACGCGTCTTCTTAAAAATCATTTTTTCAAAACTCAATGAATATAGCCTGCCGGGGCTGAAGATTCTGGCTACCCTGTTCCTTACCTTCCACATAATCGAAGGCCTGTATGTCTTTCGCACATAGTCAAGATAAAGCCTTTGGGAGACAAAATCTCCAGACTCCACACACTTTCCATACAGCCACTCTGTGCAATCGAAAATAATAGGGTCACCCAGATTTTTTTCGTTGTATAAACCTACAAAGCAAATTTTCCGCTGTTTGTCACTCATATGATTTTTACAAAAACTTATGAAACAATTTGTTTTCGTTTAAGCAGCACCATCACCCTCTCCCGTTCGGACCTGCTGATTCCGATAAAGAAAACGGAAGTCATATAAAATACCATAAAAGTCAAGACACTTGCAATCAGATACTTCCATCCAGCCAAATCCAGGTATGACAAGATAGCGGTTGGAATTACGGACAATGCTGTTACAAGTGAGATCGGCAAAAGTACCTTGCGTGCAAACTCCCTTATGGGGAACTGAATCTTTGCCCGCATAAAAAGCAGACGTATAGCCAAATAAGCAAAATCCAGGCAGCACTTGATTTCCATCACAACTGTCGGCGAATATCCGGCCTTCAAAAAGAAATAAGATATTATTATGTTCAAAAATATGACACTGCTTATAACTATCTGATAATTACGGATCTTACCTGTAGCCTGAATCGTCATCCACATTGGAGCGGAAAGTGTCTCCAACAGAAGATAAATGAGATTCAGCACAACGAATTCAGATGCAAATTCAGGAACTTTTCCCAGCCAGACCTCAAGAAGGAACTGTGCGTTGAACATTACAGGACAAGCCAATGCAAAAAGCAGGAAGTAAGAATACTTCGCAGTATTGTGCACCAGTGCACGCAATGCATCAAACTCCTCCCCTGAGTAATATTTAACTATTTGCGGACGGAATGCTATCTGAAAATTCCCCACGAACTGATTGACAGCAGCGCTGACCTGATTCGCCACACCTACAGCCGCATTCACGGTCACACCATAAAAGAAATTCAGCAACAGATTCAAGCCCTGGTTGGCACTCATAGAAGCGACAGAGCCGAAAAGGCTCCACCCTGAAAACGATGCCATTGACTTGAATATTCCGGAATCCCACACTCTCGTAATACGTATTGTTGTAAACTTCCTATGACAATAAAACTGCACGCACACGAAAATTATCAATGCAATCACAAGGTGATTGACAGCATATAATTTCAACTTGTCCCCCAGAAACCATGTCAAAGAAAAGGCATTCAACAATTTCAAGGCGACATCAAGAATGCTTACGTAAGCATAATAGGACATGTTTTCATGCGCTATTATCAACGACTCAAACGGTGTCTTGACAAGTGACAGCAAGAATGTAAGGAGTGAGAACTGAAACACGAACATCGCCGCTCCAGTCCTGTCCGGAGGCAAATTCATCTTGTTGCTGATATACCATACTCCTCCAAGCTCAACCAGCAAAAACATCACAAGAGCGAGAATAAGAAAACAATAAAGGCTTATATTGAATATCGTATTCAAGTTGCCCCCATCTTTTTTCCCAAGCTCAAAATTATAGAAGCGCTGAGTCGCAGTTCCCAAAGGGCCGCTTATGAATGAAAACATTACGACTACAGAACCAACAATATTGTAGATTCCGTAGTCTTCAATACCCAAGGCCTGCAGAACGATACGCGAAGTATACAGCTGCACCAGCATCGTTATGCCCATACGCAAGTACAGGTAAAACGTGTTCTTAGCTATTCTTCTGTTGTTCTGTGCGGTGTCTGTCATGTCGCCTTCCCTCGCCCTTGCTTTGCTTGCCTCTGCCTTTCTGTTCCTGTGCGCCATTGCCGGCATCCTGTCCTGATATTCCCGCCCTCCCTTCCCCATTGCGCTGTGCTGTGCCTCGGGGAGGGCCGGGGCGGCCCGTCAGCTCGCGCGCCCACGAAGCGAATCCCACGCCGAGCGCCCGAACAGCTCCCAGGCGGCACCCGCGCACCCCAGCAGGAACACGAATCCCGCCAGGATCCTCGCGCGACCCGGGGCCGACTTGCGGAGGGGAACAGTCACCGGCTCTATCACCGCGAAAACCGGCTTGGCCTGCTGCTCCTTCAGGCGGGCGGCCTCCAGCTGGGTGGCCACCTGGGAGTACACCTGGTAAGCCAGGCCCATCTCCTGCTGCAGGCGCTCGCGCTCGGCCTGGGCGGACTGCAGCACCACGCTCTTGTTGGCGTCCGCGTACGCGGCCCAGGCCTGCTGGGCACGGTAGTAGTCCGCCTTGCGCTCCGAGCATATCACCGACAGGTTCTCAACGTCCTGGCGGGCCTTGGAGGTGCGGTAGGAGCACATGTAATCCTTCAGGTTCGAAACGACGGCCTCCATGACGGTCGCTGCGACGAGGGGGTCCTGCATCTCGAGCGAGAGAGACGTCTTGCCCGTCTTCTTGTCGACGTTTACGGATATCCCCTCGGAGAAGTACTTCACCACCCCGCGCTCGCGCTCCGGGAGGTTCTCCATGCGGAGCACGCCGTCACCCTGGGGAGCTTCCTCCGAGAACAGCGAGAAGAACCAGCCGGCGGCCTTGCCCGGGATGCCCAGGACATAAGACCACCAGGCACGGCGCTGGTGCTCAAGCATGTAGTCCAGCAGGGTCGTGGACAATTCTCCGTCAACTGTCTCTACCTCAAGGTCAAACAGGCCGAAGATGAACGGCACTGAATGCACTACGTCCGGAAACATGCCCGCGTTGATCGCGTCAACGCTGTTGTCCAGGCTCACACCCATCATGCTCGCCAAAGAACTCATACCACTTCCACCCATCCGCTGGTCCGTCTCGGGTGCCAGCACGGCTGAGGCACAGTAACGCTTCGGTATGCTGAATGCCACAATAAGCCCAAGTACGGCTCCGACAGCACAGCATTTCAGAATAAACTTACGTCCCTTCCATAATTTGGCGACAATCTCCATGAGGTCGATTTCTGAATCCTCAGTGCAGTTGCTATGTTCTATATTGTCTTTATATTCAGTCATGTCAATATGAAAAATTATTTCGCTATATTACCGATTGTCGCAATCATTGTAGCAAGAGATGCTGACGTTGTCGCAACACCCATCACTTTCTCCAGCACATTCTCGCTCTTGCGCCTTTCAGGAACAACTATCTCGCATCCCGGTTCAACAACTGTCTTGCTGTATCTTTTGGCACGTGCAACTGTTCCGTTAATATATATGATGTATGCCTTGCTTTTCTTCGCGCGATAGCCATAGCCTCCGGCCATCTTGACAAAATCGTTCACATTCATCTCGTCGCTGTAAGTAACCACGTTAGGGTACATTACATTTCCGGTAATTCTGACAGTATTGACCATAAGCGGAATTCTGAGCATATCTCCTTCCCTCAGCACAAGGTCTGCATTTCCTCCCGGGTTGGCAAGTGCATTTTCAAGATTGATTCCGACATAGTATCTGTCACCGAACTCCAGGTTGGATATGTTTATGCTGTCTTTTGCAGTGTCAAGGACATCGAGTGTCGTCTGCATCCTGATTTTTTCGCCTGGAGTCATCTGCCTGAGAAGTCTCGCTCCTCTCACATATGCCCATTGAGACACTCCTCCTGCCTTTGCGACAAGATCTGAGAGACGTTCGTTCTTGCTTGTCAGGGCATAAGTGCCAGGGAAAGTGACTTCACCTATCACCGAGACATTTGCTTGCGCACTATATGCAGGACTTCGTCTTACGTATATCTGGTCGTATGGCTCCAGGATGAAATTCGGCTCTCCGTCCATTACGAAGCCGTCTTTAAGTGCAAAGGTGAAGGTCCGGGCCAATGTGTCCGTAGCCTCCAGCGCCTCCGGATTCTTGACCCTTCGGCTTATATCGACCTTTACAACTGAGGCAGACTCAAGGAGACCGCCGGCCTGCATAATCATGTCCTCAAGAGTGGTGTTCTCTGCAAAGATGTAGCTTCCCGGTTTGGCAACCTCACCATGTACCGTAATATGGCCGATATCCTTAAGGTCGTGGATACTGGAAATGAACAGAACATCGTTTTTCTGCAGCTGTACATCTTCTGCAGCTCCGTTCATAATGTCTTCAACATCAAGAGAGATTACTTCAAGAGTGAGATCTTCCTTCTCACGCTGAAGGAGTGCCCTGTTCACAAAAGCGTCTCCTTTGAGGCCGTCGGCCTTTTCAATAAGCTGTCTTACAGTAGTGACCCCGTTTCCGAGCTCATATACTCCCGGGCGATATACGGCTCCCTTTATCTCAATCCTGTTCTCAAAACGGTCAAGCATTGCGCCTACGGTCAAAGCATCCCCGTCCATAAGTTTGAATGATGGGTACTGAGGTTCATTGACAGTATAAACTTGATATTCACGTCCATTCTGGCGAATCATGCGCATGCTGTTTCGGTATGCATCTCCCATGAATCCTCCGGCATAATCCAGCAGGTCCATGACTGTCTCACCGTCCTTCATCTCATATACCATAGGACGTTTCACGTTGCCGGATATGTCCACAAGCATTTCATATGCAGGCACGATGATGATGTCTCCTTCCTGAAGCATCACGTCATTAGCACCCTCTCCATTCAAAATGAAGTCGTAGACGTCGACAGAAGCAATCTTTTTCCCGTTCCTGACAAGGCGGATGTCGCGCAGTGAGCCGAGTTTGCTTACGCCGCCTGCGCGGTAAAGGGCATGGTAAATGTTGGAAAATGATGACAGGTAATATGTTCCTGGCACTGCCACCTCTCCCATAAGGTTGACCTGTATGGTTCGTATGTTTCCGAGAGTCAGCTTTATTTCGGAACTTGCATCGGAGCCGTCAACGGAGTAGATTCTTCCAAGCATGCGGCGCATATAAGCGTCAGCTTCCTTGACAGTCATGCCGTTCAGGTTGACAAGTCCTATATCCTGGATATTTATCGTTCCTTCCGGTGATATGGTCTGCCGTATTGTGGCCTGGTTTGTTCCCCAGATGTCAATTATGATTTCGTCACCGGGACCAAGCCTGTAGTTTGGCGGGGTCGGAAGATTTGAACTCGGAGCGAATGTAAGATTACGGTTTGTGAAAATGTTTCGTCCGAACACCAATTTTGCCGCCTGTGCATTAGTTGCTGTAGCAACCTCCTGGACATCAGCTGTAAGCATGTCAAAATCACCTGCACTGGTTTCATTCAGCCCGGAGTCCATCCTGCGCTCTCTTTCCTGTACACCGACTTTATGGACAGCCTGATTATTGTCCTGCCCCTCCTCATGGTTCTTTTTTATCCTCTCAGCCTGTTCGCGAGTGACTCCACGTGCTGCAAGCTCCTTCGCGATGTCCTGCTGTGATTTACCGGAATCCAGGCCCATCTTGACATAATTCTTGACGGCCTCATCACTCATTTGGGCATTTGCGGAAAGCGAAATTCCCAACAAGACATTCAGAACGATTAAAAATCTCAAAAACTTCATTGTAGTTACCGTAATTGCAAACTTAATATAGATTCTCATTATAATCAAAAAGCCATTCTGCCTGGCTGAGCGTAGGATGGTTCTTGTCTTTCTCGGAAAGAATCACGTCCGCATCCTTTATTCTCCAGTCTATGTCCAATGACGGGTCATTCCAAGCGATGGCCCCTTCAGATTGAGGCGCATAGAAATTATCACACTTGTATTGGAATATCACTTCATCTGTAAGAACAGCAAATCCGTGTGCGAATCCGCGCGGGATAAAGAACTGGCGATGGTTGCTTTCCGACAGTTCGACTGCGACATGTTTCCCGAAAGTAGGCGAGCCTCGGCGTATATCCACAGCCACATCCAAGACAGCCCCTTTTATTACACGCACAAGCTTGCTCTGGGCATGCGGGGGCTTCTGGAAATGAAGTCCTCTCAATACTCCATAGCTTGACTTGCTTTCATTGTCCTGGACAAAATGCACTTCCCGGACATTGCTGTTGAAGTCCCTTTCTGAAAAAGATTCGAAAAAATAGCCCCTTGAATCCGTGAAAATACGTGGCTCAAGAATGACGACTCCGTCAATTTCAGTCTTTATTATTTTCATAATAGCCTTTGTCAAGAAAATCAGTGAATCTTTTGAACCATCTCTTATGCCTTACATGAGTCGAGTCTCCGATTCTTGTAAGTATGCGCCATCCGCGGCCCTGACGTTTTTCCGATGAGGATGCATACCAATAGAATCCGAATGTAGCCAGGAAGGCCAAAGCTATGACTATATAAAGCTGCACATCAACGGATGCCCCGAGACGCCAGCTGGCAAACCATGCGAGAAAGATGACAATATTCATCATAAGTTCTGTCACAGTTGTGAAAATGTGCGAAAAATGCAGCCGGAAAAACATATGGTGAAGATGGGTCTTGTCCGGTTTGAATGGAGATGTTCCGCGCATCATACGGCTTGTCATGACGCGCAGAGTGTCAAATATCGGAATTGCCAGGACAGCCAGCGCGAATGGAATGAATCCGAAGTTGCCGTTTGCGACAAAAGACAGCGGTGAGTCGCTTCTGAGTACGCTCATGATAAAGTTCGCCATGATTGTTCCCATAAGCAATGTGCCTCCGTCTCCGATGAACATCCTTGACTTGTCACCGAAAACATTATGGCAGAAGAACGGAATGAGAGCTCCGATTGAAATTACGGCGAAAGATGCGCTTTTTATGTCTCCTGACCATATGGCGACACTGCCGAAAGCGATACATGCGATTATGCAATAGCCTGAGCTCAAGCCGTTGACACCGTCCATGAGGTTAATGGCGTTAATTGTACCGACACATGCGAAAATGGTCAGAGGTATCGCAATCCAATCTGGTATTTGGTGTATTCCCCATAGGCCGTGAAAATCGTCTATGCACCCGCATCCTCCGTAAATCAGGAGTATTGCCACCAGTATCTCAACTGCAAATCTCAACATCGGAGAAAGCGAGAGGATATCGTCCATTGTTCCGATATACAGCATTATGGTAAATGCGCATACGACGGTAAATGTCTTTGATGCCTCAAATTCCACACCGGCCACAAGCAGGGCCACTACTATTCCGAAGAACACCGCCACACCTCCGAGACACGGGACCGGATATTCCTGCAGTTTGCGGGCGTCAGGATTGTCTGTAATGTTTTTTATTACAGCAATTCTGTGGACACTCTTGAATATCCACCACGTGCTCAGCATCGCCGACACAAATAAAGTCAAATAATATATTTCCATAGCACACTTGTTTAAGTAGGTTTGTCATCAATCTATTTTTTCCAAAAAAAACGGTTCTATGTAAGATGTGGCCACCATGCATACGCCTGTCAAGGTGACAGTGAGCCTGCGGTTGTGCTTTATGCGCTTGACAAAGCCTTCGGCCCCTTTGAAAATCCCGCCAGTAACACGTACTTTTTCTCCGACTTTATACTGCATGTACTCTTCCGGAAAGCATTCAAGTCCGTCATCTCCGGCAGAAGTCACGAGCATGAACATTCTCATCTCGTGTTCCGGTACCGGAGACGGATGCCTGACGTTGTTCCTGTCCAAGTAAGAATATAGCATAATCTTGTCCACCAGCCTTGACTGTAAGTCACATGCATATTGTTCCGTGGCACGGAAAAACATCAGCGAAGGAATAAGCGTCTTTCTTTCTTCCTTTTTGGTTCCGCCTCTTTCAACTATGACTTTGCGGCATGGGATGTAGCTTTCGCATCCCTCCTGAGACAATATCCGTTCAATTTCGAACACTTTGTTCCAGAACACCTTGAGAGCATACCACTTTGCCGTTCCGTCCGCTGCTTTTGCCATATGTACATTACTTCCATTCCCCTTTTCTGCGACAATCTATAGCCGGAAAAGGAGTACAATAATCTGAGAGACATATAACGCACTTGTCATAAATGCAGCAGTTGTATTAATCCAAATACACACCGATACGTCTTGGGGGATTCCATATAGAGGAAAAATTCAAGCCCATAGTTTTGCAAAACTACACATAACCCGAGAAATAAACAAACTTTTTTCCTTAGATTAACGTCAGTTCGACGAAATTAAGTTGTTAATTAACGTGAGTTCGATGAA
>DBLW01000027.1:0-5882 GCA_002298075.1 Bacteroidales bacterium UBA714
TCTTCATTCAAGAACAAGGGCGTCCAGTTCCTTCTTGACGCTGTGATGCGTTATCTTCCTTCACCTCTTGACATTCCTGCCACAAAGGGAACAGATCCGAGAAGCGGAGAGGAAGTCGAGCGTAAACCTGATGCCAAAGAGCCTTTCTGCGCCCTCGTGTTCAAGATTGCGACAGACCCGTTCGTGGGACGTCTCGCATTCCTCAGGGCATATTCAGGACGCCTTGATGCAGGTTCATATGTACTCAATACACGTTCAGACAAGAAAGAGCGCGTGGCGAGACTTTATCAGATGCACTCGAACAAGCAGAATCCTATCGAGTTCGTAGAGGCCGGAGACATCTGTGCCGCTGTCGGATTCAAGGATCTCCGCACCGGAGACACAATCTGCGTCGAGTCTGCGCCTATCACTCTGGAGTCTATGGAGTTCCCTGATCCGGTAATCGGACTTGCAGTGGAGCCTAAGACACAGAAAGACCTTGACAAACTCGGTATCGCACTTGCGAAACTTGCAGAGGAGGACCCTACATTCACTGTCAAGACTGACCATGAGACCGGACAGACTGTCATCAGCGGTATGGGTGAGCTTCACCTCGACATTATCGTTGACCGTCTCCGCCGTGAGTTCAATGTTGACATCAACCAGGGTGCACCTCAGGTGAACTACAAAGAGGCAATCACTCAGCCTGTTCAGCATCGTGAGGTGTTCAAGAAGCAGACAGGTGGCCGCGGTAAGTTCGCTGACATCATCGTTGAGATCGGACCTGCTGACGAGGGAGTCGTTGGACTTCAGTTCGTTGACGAGGTCAAGGGAGGTAACATTCCTAAGGAGTTCATCCCGTCTGTGGAGAAAGGATTCAAATCCGCCATGGCAAATGGTGTTCTCGCAGGATATGAGGTTCCTTCATTGAAGGTTGTCCTCAAGGACGGTTCGTTCCACCCTGTCGATTCAGACCAGCTCTCATTCGAGATTTGTGCCCGTCAGGCTTTCCGTCATGCATGCCCTAAGGCAAGACCGGTTCTTCTTGAGCCTATCATGAGCCTTGAGGTTGTGACTCCGGAGGACTACATGGGAGATATCGTAGGTGACCTCAACCGTCGCCGCGGACAGATCAACGCAATGGACTCGACTGTCGGTGCGCGTATCGTGAAAGCGTACGTTCCGCTTGCAGAGCAGTTCGGTTACGTGACAATCCTCCGTACGATATCATCAGGCCGTGCAACCAGCACGATGACTTTCGACCACTATGCTGAGGTTCCTGCTAACCTCGCTAAGGAAGTTATCGAGAAGAGCGGTTACAAGAGCGCTGACGATGACGAATAATTGTTTAACAGAATCCAACGAAATCTGATATGAGCCAAATAATTAGAATCAAACTCAAATCATTCGATCACATGCTGGTTGACAAGTCAGCAAAGAAGATCGTTGAGACAGTGTCTGCTACAGGTGCGCGCGTGAACGGACCTATTCCGCTTCCGACGAACAAGAAGATTTTCACTGTCAACCGCTCGACTTTCGTGAACAAGAAGTCTCGTGAGCAGTTTGAACTCAGTTCATTCCGCCGTCTTCTTGACATTTACGATGCTACTCCAAAAACAGTTGATGCTCTCATGAAGCTTGAACTGTCAAGTGGAGTTGAGGTTGAGATCAAACTCAGCTAAGTTGTAAGGTTTTTTGCATCATTTGATGCGGAATCAAAAATAATTGCTATATTTGCATCCCCGTCCGGTTATCGGACTTGATGGCCGGACGGAGGCAAATATTAAAGTTCTTTTTCAAATGGTCCCTTAGCTCAGTTGGTTAGTAGCACCTGACTCATAATCAGGGGGTCGCAGGATCATGCCCTGCAGGGACCACCGGCCGCCCGTCCAAATCGGATGGGCGGCTTTCTGTTATCCTTATCCCATCAAGAATTTTCCTTTTACTGGTTCAAGGCGTGCAGGCCCTGTTCAAGGCAACGTCTCTCACTCCGCTGCTGTGGATACAGGTTGCCGGACTCTCCGCCTCCGCTATGTTCATAAACGAAATCATGAAGCTGTTTGCCGACATGTTCAATCGCCTCCGCAGCTGCAACTTATGATTTTAATATTTCCAGTGTCTTGTATCACTACTACCGACGTAATGAACTCTATCTGACATTTGTTTCAGGCATCTTGCTGTCGTTTTTGAACTTGCAACGGCTTGTTCTCACTCTCACCTTGTTCTCACTCAGTGGTATCCGCCCAAAATGGCATTTTGGTGGATAGAACATTGTTCTCTGCTTTCCTATCCATCCCTATTCGGAATTTCATGGATACGGCCACGTGGTTTCTATACTTGTTCCGGTCATAATATGACACAAATGCTCAACTTGCTGCTTATGTAAAGGGTGCGGAATCGAGCATCAGCCTTTGAGTAATGCACTGCTAATAAACAGCTTATACTTTTGCATGGGCATTATTGTGGAATTGTCTCATGTCCCAACGGCTGGCAAACTGCAATGAAAAATTGGAAAAGCAGGCTGCCAGGGAAGAACGGTAAAAATATCCTGCGATTTTTTAACCGAATTTCATTTTGGGAGCATTCGGTAAAAAATATGACGTTTTCTTAAACCGTTTTGTGTTTTCACAGCAACTCAGTGCAGAATTACATGTCAGGAGAAGCTGGCTTCAGCTATTTGTACATCACGCAGCACATTTTGTGGGGAACTGTCATTTTACTGATTCAGGTTGACTGCAATCGGAGCCTATCTCTGAAGAAATAGATTCTGGTTCACTCATCTTGCATGTTTGCAGGGCAGGGCGCACGCCGTGATGCCGGTCTCATATACTATAATGCCGGTTTCATATGCCGGCAAGTCGTTTTCATATGCAGCATTGCCATGCTGCGGTCAGTATTGGGAAGCTGCCAGCAGAATGAGGGCGAGCGGAAGGTATTCCCCGAGGGATTGGCGCAATACTTTCATGGTTTTTTGCAGGTTTTTGTCCACTTGCTTGTATGTCAGGCCCAGTTCCTGTGCAATCTCATTATACGTTTTGCCCTCAACCCTGCTCATGACAAATATCTGCCGTTGCGGTGCCGGCAAGTCCTGTAGGGTTTTCCGTAAAATGTCTGTTATTTCATCCGTGAAAATCTGTGACGGGTCGCAGCTCTCGATGGCACGGCTGTAATACTCCATGACTCCGCGCTCCGTCTTAAGTATATTTTCATACACTTTCTGATGTCTTGTGCTTGCCCTCCTGTAGTCCATGCATGCATTTCTTACCGCAATGAACATGTATGACAGGAGCTCATTTTCCCTCAACGTGTCTCTGCGCTCCCAAAGTGAGAGGAAGCATCTGCTGACAATGTCCTTGGCCTCCTCTGAGTTGCCCGTCTGAAAATAGGCCAGCCTTTCAAACTTCTTCCGGTGCTCCGAAAAAAGCTGTTTGAAAGCGTCATAGGTAATATGGGGGGGGGTATTCATATGGCTTGCAAAGGTATTAAAAATTTTCTGAAGATGTCCCGTCCTAAAAAAGTTTACCACAACCGTAAACTTTTATGCAATCAAAAATATATCGATCGATGCATCGGTATATGTGTGCGAAGCACAAAAGTCGAGAGCAGAGGGAAAATTTATTTTCACTATGCCGAGACCAAGCGTATATATGAACTTTAGTTCAAATATGCGAAAAATCCGAAAGCATAAGCAAAGCTTACTTTTATTAAAAAATCCCTGTTCCAAGGGGGAGATAGTCCGGTTTGTACGTATTCATATGTAAAGCCTCCCGAGGCATGGGCTTAAAGGCCGGCCTGAGGCATTTCAACTGAAACTGACATGATGGATTACGAAATAATATACAAGTTTTTCGCTAAAGAAGCGACACCGGAAGAAACAGACAGGCTTGAAATGTGGCTGAAGGAAGACCCCTCACATGAGGAAGAATTCAACAAGGCATACGAACTTTTCGTGCTTACACATATGTCCGCAGGCTCCTCCATTGCAGACATGTCCTGCCAGGACAAAATCGCCCAGGAACAAGTGGCACAGGCACTTCCTGCCGGCTCAAAACCAGTTGGAGCTGACGGAGAGACCCGCAGGCCGCACAGAATATGGCGCATTCTCTCATATACGGCTGCTGTGGCAGCATCCCTTGCTGCCGGAATATTCATAAACAGCCATTTCTACACTAAGCCGGCCGTCGAACTGATAAACGGAACGACCCTATTCTCAGAAGCCCGTCCGGGACAGAGGACAAGTGTAGTGCTCTCTGACGGGACAAAAGTCGAGCTCAATTCGGACTCCAGAATCGAATATCCGGCAATCTTCCGCGACGGGGAAAGAAGGATACGGCTTGACGGAGAAGCCATGTTCGATGTCACCCATGACCCTGAGCATCCTTTCATCGTAGAGACATTCGCATACGACGTGAAAGTCCTCGGAACCAAGTTTGACGTGATTGCCGACAAAGACGAAAACGAATTCAGCACGGCCCTGATTGAAGGCAAAGTCCGCATAATGGACAAAAATGCCAATCCTCTCATAACCCTGAATCCCAATATGGTAGCTACCCTTGAGAACGGAAATCTCCTTACATCATACATGGGAGACCATGACGACTACCTCTGGACTGACGGCATAATCTCCGCTTCCGGAGTGCCCTTCGACAAGCTCATGCAGCGTTTCGAAAGATGCTATGGCCACAACATCGTGATACTCCGCGAAGAAATGCCGCAGATTCGTTTCGCATACCTCAAGCTCAGGATATCCGACGGGATGGAACATGCCCTCGAACTGCTCCGCAAAGGAAGCGATTTCAAATACAGTTATGACGAAAGTAGCAATACTTATTATATAAACTAATCACAAACCCTACAACGCTAATGGATAAAAAAATCGTTAAGCAGCTCAGCGGCTTATGCCTGCTTGCTTTCCTGTTTCTTTTCCCGTCGGGAGCGTTTGCACAAGACGTGCGCGTGACTCTCGATGAACAGAATGCGAGTCTGAAGACCGTAATCGAAAAGATTGAATCCCAGACCCGCTATCTTTTTGCCGTAGAAGAGGGCGTGAATGTCAGCCGGACAGTATCTGTCAAGGTGACAAACGTTCCGCTTCGCTCTGCTCTTGACAAGGTTGCCTCAAGCGCCGACCTTGTGTACTCTATCAACGGGATGAACATCATCCTTTCAAAGAAAGTCGCAGCCAGACCGTCCGTAGTCAAAGGCCAGGTCAAGGACGAGGCCGGACTCGGCATTCCGGGCGTTTCCGTATTCATAAGCGGCACGCCTACAGGTACCGTGACGGATATTGACGGAAACTTCATACTCGACGTTCCGGCAGAATATGCCAACAGCAAACTTCAGATTAACAGTCTCGGCTACGAAGTCGTGGAACTTCCGATCAGCGGAAGGACAGTCTTCGATGTCGTGCTGCGCGAATCCATGGCCGAGCTTGACCAGAGCGTGGTCACAGCCCTCGGCATAAAGAAGTCAGAGCGTGCTGTAGCATATAACGTGCAGTCCCTTGACGAAAATGTCTTCAAGACACGTGAGGCCAATATGGTCAACAGCCTCCAGGGCCGTCTCGCCGGTGTGCAGATTAACTCAAGTGCCGCAGGAGTCGGCGGTGAGACCAAAGTCGTGATGCGCGGTGCGAAATCCATAGCCAGCGACAACAATGCACTCTATGTGCTCGACGGAATCCCGCTTCCTTCACTTTCCATGACCAAGCCTGGAGACAATTATTCTGTATATGACGGAAGTGCCATTTCCGGAGACGGCATATCGAACTTCAATGCGGACGACATCGCGAACATGTCCGCGCTCGTAGGACCTTCGGCTGCCGCACTTTACGGATACAAGGCCGCAAACGGTATCCTCATGCTCACCACCCGCACTGCCGAAAAAGGCGTCAGCGTGACATA
>DBLW01000027.1:6291-9438 GCA_002298075.1 Bacteroidales bacterium UBA714
TGGGGCAACAAACTTGCCGCTTCAAGGTCATGGTCAGTAAAAGATTTCTTCCAGACCGGATATAACACCCAGCATTCTCTCGGCCTGTCAATCGGAGGCGACAAAAGCCGCACATATGTATCCGCCGGTTTTGCTGATGCACGCGGAATCGTCCCTAACAACGACTACAGGCGTTACAATGTAACGGCGAACCATTCGGTGGATTTCCTGAACGACAAGCTGCACCTCAGCATACTCGGAATGTACATGAACGTGAAAGAGCAGAACATGCTCTCTGGCGGACAGTATTACAACCCTCTCGTGCCTCTTTACCTCATGTCTCCGGGAGATGACATCAACAAATATTCGGTATATGAGCGCTACGATGCCTCAAGGAACTTCCCGGTGCAGTACTGGCCGTGGGGCAGCCTCAACCTCCAGGCACAGAACCCGTTCTGGATTGTGAACCGCAACATGTTCAACAACGACAAGAAGCGCTTCCTCTTCGGCGCGTCCCTCAAATATGACATCACCGACTGGATTGACATACAGGGCCGCGTCCGCACAGACTTCAACAGCACTCTTGCTGAACAGAAGAACTACGCCTCTACAAGCGGTCTGTTCGCGGATTCAAAAGGCCGTTACATCTACAACTCTAATGTGACCGGCCAGACCTATGCCGACATTCTTGCCAATGTCCACAAGACATTCGCAGACAACCTGGTCCAGCTCAATGCCAACCTCGGAGCCTCTGTGGAAGATTACCGGTACAGGGCCGAGCTTATCTCGGGAGACCTTCTCGGTGTGCCTAACCTGTTCACATTCGCGAACATGAACACCAACAAGGGATTTGCGAAGACAACCTACAACGACCAGACCCAGGCGATATTCGCGACTGCCCAGGTCGGCTTCAAGAATATGGTTTTCCTTGACGGAACATTCCGCGCAGACTGGAACAGCGCCCTTGTCAATACAGACGAGATGCCTACCTGCTATGGTTCGGTAGGACTTTCCGCAATCCTGACCGACATATTCAACATCAAGTCCAACTGGTTCTCATATGCAAAGCTCCGCGGCTCTTATGCCGAGGTCGGCAACCCTGTTATGAGATTCATCACAATCCCGACGCGCTATGTGACCGACGGACAGCCTAGCAAGAACACCTACGGCATTTCAGATGACTTTAAGGCAGAGCGCACAAGGTCATATGAGTTCGGTGCCGATGTGCGCCTGTGGCAGGGCAAGCTCAACCTGAGCGCTACCTACTATCACTCCATGACCTACAACCAGGTCTTTACGCCTGAGCTTCCGGCTTCATTCAAATATGACACATATTATGTGAACTCCGGACGTGTGGACAACAAGGGTGTCGAACTCTCCGTGGGACTCAGACAGAACATCGGCCCGGTTGAATGGACGTCTGACGTCATCTATTCACGCAACAAGAACAAGATTGTCGAGATGCTTGACGCCACAATTGACGGCCAGCGCTTCCAGAGCGACCAGCTTTCCGTGGGAGGTACATCCGGTGTCCAGATGTGGCTCACCAAAGGCCGCAGCATAGGCGACATCTATGTGCGCGGACTCAAGACCGACGAACACGGATTCATCTGGGTTTCACCTACAGGCTCGACTGTGGTTCCTGCCGACGTGAGCGGAGGACTCGAATCCATGATTTATGCCGGAAACATAAACCCGAGCTGGACAGGCTCATGGCGCAACGAGTTCTCATGGAACGGACTCTCGCTGGGCTTCATGTTCACGGCCCGCGTGGGAGGTGTAGGAGTATCGCTTACCGAGGCGACCCTCGATTCATTCGGAATGTCGCAGCGCACGGCTGATGCACGTGATATGGGCGGTGCTCTTGTGAACGGACAGCTGCTCCCTGCGCAGTCATATTATGAGACAATCGGAGGAAACGGACTGGATGCCCTTGGAGCTTATTACACATACTCCATGACCAATATACGTCTCGGGGAGCTGACCGTCGGATATGATATTCCTGTAGAAAAGTGGCAGAAGGTGATCAAGAAACTGAACGTGTCTTTCGTGGGACGCAACCTTGCCATGCTTTATTGCAAGGCGCCGTTCGACCCGGAATCCGTTTCAGGTGCAGGCAACTACTCTGCCGGCATTGACTACTTCATGATGCCTTCTACACGCAATCTCGGTTTCTCTGTTAAAGTCACCTTCTAAGCTCAGATTCATTATGAAGAAATATATGCTGATAATAGCCGCGCTTGCGGCATCGGTGTCTTGCACGAAGAATTTTTACGACAAGAACACCAACCATGAGAATGCGACTGACGAAATGATGACCTGGGACGGGCTTTCAACAGGTTCAGCATTCTCACAGATGACAAGGAACATCATTCCTTCATTCCAGATAATCGGCGACGAAGAATACGGAAGCGCCAATTATCAGGTGGTCGAGGACCTTGCCGGAAACCTCTTTGCTGGTTACACCGGAAATGTTCAGACCGGATTCAACGCCAACAATGTATATAACATCACGGCGAGGGACTGGTATGAAAAGATGTTCAACGAGGCCTATACCAGGGTTATCGGCTCATGGGAGGAACTCGATGCGTCAAGGGCCGAGTTCCCGAATGAGGCCGCTCTCGGTGATATACTCAAGGTTGCTGTAATGCACAGGGTTACGGATACTTATGGTCCCGTGCCTTATTCGCAGATAGGCTCAGGTGCGGTTACCATGGAGTATGACTCGCAGGAGACAATCTACAGGAAGTTCTTTGAAGAGCTCGGCTCGGCGATAGATGTGCTGACTGCATTCAATCAGGCCCAGCCGTCAACAAAGGTACTTGAGGCATATGACAATGTGTTCAATGGAGATGTGGGAAAATGGGTCAAATTCGCCAATACTCTCCGTCTGCGTCTTGCCCTGCGTGTGGTATATGCAGACAATGCGCTTGCGATGGAGCAGGCTGAGGCCTCTCTGAACCACACAATCGGTGTGATGACTGAGGCCGGCGACCTTGCGGCTCTTCACAAGCCGGCTGCCGGAGCATGGGAGTATCCGCTCTACACCATCCAATATACCTTTGACGATGCCAGAATCGGTGCGACTATCGAGACCTACATGAACGGATATGCAGACCCGCGCCGTGCAAAATACTTCACCGCAGGTTCTGACGGAAACTATCACGG
>DBLW01000027.1:9841-45954 GCA_002298075.1 Bacteroidales bacterium UBA714
GACATCACCTGGATGTCTCCTGCCGAAGCGTGGTTCCTGAAGGCTGAGTACTGGCTCCGCAAAGGTGACAATTCGCAGGCAAGGTCATGCTACGAAGAGGGAATCCGTGTTGCATTCTCTACTTCCGGCGTCTCCGGTGCGGACGGCTATATTGCCGACACCGAGAATACTCCGGGCACATTCACTGATGTTGTGAACGGTGGAAACTCCTACAACAACAAACTCACTGATGTTACGGTGGCATGGAGCGACGGCGCGGGATTCGAGAAGAACCTTGAGCGCATAATAACCCAGAAGTACATCGCCATATATCCTGAGGGCCAGGAAGCATGGTCCGAGTTCAGAAGGACAGGCTATCCGAAAGTGATTCCTTACAATGTTAACCGCAGCAACGGTGCAATTGACACGCAGCGGCAGATACGCAGGCTGAACTGGCCTTCAACTGAATACCGTACCAATGCGGCAAATGTGAATGCGGCGGTTTCTGTCCTGAACAGGGAGTCATCTCTTCCTAATGGCGACAACGGCGGCTCACGCCTGTGGTGGGACAAGAACACAAGATTCTAATCAACGGTTAAATTGTTTTGACAAAATGAAAAAATCAACAATAATATTGGCTTCGGCCATGGCTGCTGTTTCGGTCTTTTCTTGCACGAAGCCCGAGGCGCTGAATCTCCAGCCGGCATACGAATATACGGATGCCTACTATGAGGCCCTTCGCGCATACAAGAACAGCGACCATTCAATCTGTTATCTCTGGTTTGCCGATTATGGCGTGCCTACATCTCCGGCTTACCGTTTTGCAGGCATCCCGGACAGCGTGGACGTGGTCTCTCTCTGGGGCGGAGTGCCGAAAAGAGGCTCTCTTGACTGGAACGAGATGCAGGAAATGAGAATCAAGAAGGGGACCAAGGTGGTTGGAGTGAAGATTATCCGTCTTGCTCACACTACTTATCTCCCTACATGGCCGCAAGAAATAGGCGTGCCTACCTATATGAACGGATATGATGGCAACAAAGGCTACAATGAAACTTATGAGGAAGTTTATGCCGCGCAGATAGCGGCCGGTGAGAGCGAGGCCATTGCCAGCGCAACAGCCAAGACAGAGGCCCATAAGGCAGGTACACGTGCTCTTATCGCTGATATGCGTGCAAATCCGAGCCGCAAACTTAAAGAAGGCTCCACTGAAGAGAATCCGGAGTGGGAGTATCCGGAGTGGTGCGTATATGCGGGCAATTCTATCCTAAGGGAAGTCTGGGACAATGACCTCGACGGCTATGACCTTGATTATGAGCCGGAAGGAGACGCGCTAAGCGGAGAGCCTATGAGGACTTTCCTTCAGTATCTGTCGCAATACATCGGCCCGGCATCGCCTAATCCGCACATGATACTTGCAGTTGACGGAAATACCCCTCCTGGCGGAACCGAGGAACTCTGTACCTATCATATATCGCAGAGCTACGGAAGGGCCATCAGTGACAGCAACTTCAACCGGTCCGGCTGGAAAAATTCCCAGCTGATTTTTACCGAGAATATAGGTGACTATTGGTCAACAGGAGGAAATATGGAGCAGCAGGCTGCTTTCCAGCCGTCAACGGGAGGCCGTAAAGGCGGTTTCGGAGCGTTCCATGGCCAGCGTGACTACAATACGACAGACTCGGGAGCAGACAAGGACACGCCTTACGGACATCTCCGCCGTGCAATCCAGCTCCAGAATCCGGCTGTCAAATATTAACAGGGAGGATATTATATGAAAAACATATTGAAATATACTTCGGCAGCCGCTGCAATGATGCTCGCCCTTTCCTCATGCGAGGAGATGGTTGACTATCAGACTGTGATTGATGCGGCACCTAAACTTGCATATGTGAACCCTAAGGGCGGCGATACTTTCGAGACTCTTGTCGTTCATCGTCCTACAGGCTCTGAAGGCAGTTTTGAGACTGAATTTCAGGTTAATGCCAACTCTACGGCTCATGCTGCCGTCGGTGTTGACGTGGTTTATGATGCTGAGCTTGTCGCTTCTTACAATGAGGCGCACGGGACTGCTTTTGCCGCTCTTCCCCAGGAATATATCGACATTGAGAATGCTTCTGTGGTGATTCCTGAGAATGCTGCGATTTCTGCCGATACGGTACGCCTGCGTCTTTCTCAGGACGCCGACCTTTCGAAATTGACACAGCGCGGATATCTTGCTCCGCTCAAGGTCATATCTGAGGGCTTGGGCTCAAGTGAGAAGATGGGCAACCTCTGGTTCATCGTCAATACTGAGATTTCCCTCATACGTCCGGTTTCCTCTGTTGATGATATGGTCGGTTTCCTTGCCGGAGGAACATCAGGCTGGACAGCGGACTGCGGCAATGCCGCAAATCTCTTTGACGGTTCTGACGGAACGGGAGTGGCTTTCACCAAGGCAAACGGCACTGTTGTCATTGACATGCAGAAGCCGATTATGGTGACAGGTCTCAAACTGAACCTGACCGGCGCCAACGGGGTGTCAATCGAATACAGCGAAGACGGAAAAGAGTGGTCACAGGCCGGTACGCCTCTGTCCGGTGAATATCTTTATACGGGCCGCAACTGGTATGTGGCCGTGTATGACTATTTCACAGCGAGGTACCTCCGTCTTACCGTAGGCAACAATACCATAAATGAAGTCGGGGTATATATGATTGAGAGTACCGAGCCAACCGTCTATGCCACAATCGGAAACGACAATGTTGTCACCGGAAAGATTGTGCATAAGAAGGGTGTCGGCTCTACGAGTGACTTCTCGGCCTCATTCAAGGCATATACGACCATTGCTTCTGCGAGCGGATACAATGTGAGCCTTGCTGTGGACAACTCCCTCGTGGCTGCATATAACCAGAAGCATGGCACTTCATATAAGGCAATGCCTTCTGCAAATGTTGACTTGAAGACAACCTCCGTCAGCATCGCCGCCAATGACAATGCTTCTGCTTCAAATGCGGAATTTGCACTCAAGGGCGATCTCAGCGGCCTTACCGACGTGAACGGCTACCTTATCCCTGTCAGGCTTTCAGCTTCCGGAGCAGTCGTGAGCGAGAGCAGGGGAGTGGTATATGCCATTATAACTCCTGAGGTCAATATGATTCGGGCTATATCTTCCGCAGACGAGATGGTAGGTTTCCCTGCCGGCGGAAGGTCCTCATGGTCCGGTTCTGCTGACGGTTCTTCAAAACTTTTTGATGACGATGACAATACATCTGTCAGCTTCCAGTCTTCGGGCAATGTCCTTACGGTGAATATGGCCGATACTCATCTTGTGACAGGATTGCGTCTGCATGGCTACGGTGTGAATAATGTAAGTGTGGAGTTCAGCCGTGACGGGGTTGCCTGGACTTCGGCAGGAACAGTTGCGGAAGGTGAGGCTGTATGGACGGGAAGCAGCTGGAGCCAGGGTGATTGGTATTTGGCGTTCTCTGACTATCTGGACGCACAGTATCTGAGGCTCTCGTTCGGTTTCTCGGGATATTACCGCACTCTTTCTGAGTTCTATGTATATGAGGTAGAAAGCACAGAGCCGACTGTCTATACGATATGCGGAACGGACAATGTGTTCACAGGCAAGGTCGTGCATCATGCGATAGCCGGCTCCAACGCAAGCCTGGATGCTTCATTCAATGTAATGACAACGGTTACCTCTCCTTCAGGTTATTCTGTCGGTGCTGAGGTGAACAGTTCTCTTGTTGCGTCTTACAACGCGAGCCATAATACCAAATATGCGGCCCTGGATGCTTCATACGTTGAGATTTCAGGTGTTCCTTGCGAGATTGGCCCGGGTGCGAACAAATCTGCCGGCAAGATTTCCGTCAGCCTGAAAGGTGACATCTCGAAACTCAAGAATGCGGGCGGATACCTGCTTCCGGTGCAGCTCAAAGCTCCTGCTGGTGCTGTTGTAAGTTCGGGAAGAGGCGTTGTGTATATCGTCATTGAGGTTGAGGAGAGCACTGCCGTTTTGAGGTCGGGATTCTCGATTTCAGATATCGAGGGAACACAGGTCGCTGACAGGAGCGGCTGGAAGCTTATCGAGAAAGGAACTGAAATCCATTCCGGAGACTACGACTATCTGCTTGACGGGGACACTGAGACATATATCCGCACATGGGGAGGCCCTATTGTGTTTACCGTTGATCTCGGGCGGGAGTATGACGTTACGGGACTGGTTATAACAGCCCGCACGGACTCATATTCCAACCTGCAGCCGTCTTCCATCTCCATCAGGGCAAGCCTTGACGATGACATTTACGAGGATTTGGGTACGGCGTCAAAGTCCGAGGGTACGATAGTTTCGTCAAATCCTTCGTCGTATGTGTCCTTCTATGGACATAAGACGGTCAGGTATCTTAAGATTGAGGCCGGATACGGCAGCAACATGGGTACTGCCGAATTCAATATCTATGCGAAATAAATAGTGTGGATTGAAAAACAAAATCAAGCATAAAGCAATGAAAAATAATATATTGACAATGTTTTTCCTGGCAACCGCAGCACTTGCTGCGGGAGCCTGCCAGGAGTCTATCCAATATGCCGACGTGGTTTATTTCACCGGTACGGAAAATTCTCCTGTGACGAGCATGTATGTTGACGGTCCTTCGTCAATGGGCATCACTGTCACATCATCTGCCAAACTGTCTTCTGAAATGATAGTTGACGTGGAGGTGAACGGTGCTGCGGTTTACGCTTATAATGCCGCACACGGGACTGCATATAAGATGCTGCCGGAGGGGAGCTATAAGCTGTCCTCTTCCAATCTGAAGATTGAAGCCGGGAAGAATGTCTCGCTGCCTGTCAATTTCGAAATCCTTTCGATGGATGATTTTGAGGAAGGTGTGGCATATTGTGCGCCTCTTACCATCACCGGAACTTCAAACGGTATGAAAGTTCTGGAGGCTTCAAGGACTACATATGTCCTCATCAGCCAGATTATCACGACCAAGGGACTCGAGACCCGCGGCAACAATTACGTCAGCTTCCCTTCCATCACCAACAATGCCATGTACCATAACATGACAGCCTGTACAATGGAAATAAGGGTTTATATGAATTCTTTCTATTCTGAAAGCTCAAATCCGGGAATCGCTTCCGTGATGGGTGTGGAGGAGAACTTCCTGCTCCGTTTCGGTGACATTTCATGTAAGAAAAACCAGCTCCAGTATGCCGGGCGAGGCGCTTCCGTGACTTCAAAGAGCCAGTTCAACACAAAGCAGTGGTATCACCTCGCTGTTGTTGATGACGGAACGAATCTGGTGCTCTATGTGGACGGGGAGATTGAAGGACAGGTAGCCTCTTCTGGAAAGGCGGCGATTGATTTGGCTTGGGATTATATGGATGGTTTCCATATCGGCTTCTCTGAGAGGGGACGTCTTATGGACGGAATCGTGAGCGAGGCGCGAGTATGGAACAGGGCGCTCAATGCAATTGAATTGGAGAATAACCAGTGCTATGTTGACCCTAAGTCCGAGGGACTGATAGGATATTGGAGACTTGACGGGCTTGATGAAAACGGCAAGTTTGTGGACATGACAGGAAATGGCAATCATGGTACGCCGAACAGGGCTCCGGCCTGGAGCGGTGATATCAAATGCCCTGTAATAGATTAGATTGGTTTCCGTGGCCGGCTGCATATGTGTTTGGTCATATGCGCCGGCTCCGGTTTTGTTTTATGCTTCGGATGCATACACTTCGCTTCGGCATTTGCCTTTGAATCCGATGCGTCGCCCGATGGATTTCAGATTGCATGAAAGTTTACGTCCGGTGGTAATTTTTTTTAGGACGAGACAATTTTCGTGGACTGTAAGTGTTTGAATGTTAATTTGTTCTTGAAACATGGCGTCCCGTTTGTGGGGAATTGTATTTGTGTAAAATGTTGATTTGTACCATGTCGCGTTCCATGCTTTGCCTGCAGGTGTCGTGGCGCACCTTTATATTTTCTATGATATGTCTCCTGGCCGTGACAAATGCTTCCGGACAGGGCAATCCGCGTATCCTGAGATTTGATTCTCCTGTCATGGAGATAGATACGGTCCGGTATGACGGCGGTCCTGTGACTGTCAGGTTCGAATGCACGAACATCAGTGACAGGAAGGTCTCCATTGTGGATGTGCATTCGCAGTGCGGCTGTGCAAAGCCTTCTTTTTCGCGCGAGCCTATAGCTCCTGGAGCAAAGGGATATGTGGACGTGGTGCTTGACCCTTCCCATCTTTTCGCCGAGCAGACCAGGCATCTGACAGTGATAGCCACCAATGGAGATTACCGGAAATTCAATACGATTACGGTCCATGGTTATGTGGAGCGTGATGTGACAGAGGAGGCGGTTCGCTACCCTCATGAACTCCTTCCCGGATTGCGGTCGGATATGATTGCTGTCGGCATGCGTTTATACAGGCGCGGGGAAGTGTCGGTCAAAGAGCTTACAATCTGCAACAGCGGGTCAGAGCCGCTAAGGCTTGGCTGGAAGTCTGACTTCAAAAATGTGAGCGTGGAGCTCCCGGAGCTTCTTGAGCCCGGCGCTTCTGCCAAGGTCCGGGTGTCCGTTTCAACGGCGGGAATGCCTTCCGGAGATTATCAGGAGACTTTCCGCATCATCGCAAACGGTGTCACATCCAAGGATATACTTCTCAAAGGTGCCGTAAAGTAAGCTGAATGCCGGCATAAAAACTTGCTCCTGCCTTGTTTCTGGCTTGGGCCGTTGACAAAGGCAGGAGCAGTTTTTTTATGATTCCTCAACCGGGAGGAAAAGGTCTTGCCGGGTACGGGCATTACTTCGGCAGAAATCCTTTTTCAAGAAGTAGCTCGGCAATCTGTACCGCATTCGTGGCTGCGCCCTTGCGCAGATTGTCTGCCACGCACCAGAAATTGAGTCCTGATTTTACTGAGGGGTCGCGGCGGATACGGCCTACGAAAACGTCATTCTTGCCCCATGCGTAAAGCGGCATAGGATATACGTTATTTGCCGGGTCGTCCTGCAATGTGACACCTGGCATCTCTTCCATCATCCTGCGTACATCTTCCAAAGTGAAATCTTTTTCAAACTCCAGGTTGACGGACTCCGAGTGCCCTCCCTGTACAGGCACGCGCACTGTGGTAGGGGATACTCCGATAGTGTCGTCACGGAGAATCTTGTGCGTCTCATTGACCATCTTCATCTCCTCCTTGGTATAGCCGCTCTCGAGGAAAGAGTCAATGTGAGGAAGTATATTCTGGTCGATAGGATGCGGATAAACTGCGGGATATTCACCCCATACTCCTCCGGCACGTTCCGTATTCATCTGGTCCATAGCCTTATAGCCTGTTCCGGTGACTGACTGGTAGGTGGATACCACTATTCGTTTTATAGTATAGGCCTTGTGCAGCGGTGCAAGCGGGAGCAGCATCTGTATTGTGGAACAGTTAGGGTTCGCAATGATGTAGTCCTGCTCTTCGAGCACATCTCCGTTGATTTCAGGAATGACAAGCTTTTTCGTAGGGTCCATTCTCCAGCATGAAGAATTGTCAACCACACGGCATCCGGCTTCTGCGAATTTAGGGGCAAGTTCACGTGAGGTGTCTCCTCCGGCAGAAAAGAGCGCAAGGTCCGGGCGGGCTGCAATGGCCTCCTCGGCACTTACTACACTCCATTCCTTGCCTTGGAATGTGATTTTACGGCCTACTGATTTTGCGGACGCTACAGGCAGCAGTTCCGTGACAGGGAAATTCCTCTCTGCGAGGACCTCAAGCATTCTGGTGCCTACCAGGCCGGTAGCACCTACTACAGCTACTTTCATATATCGTTTCTTTTTAATTGTTCTCTTTCACTTTCTCCTCTTTCATGTTGCCTTGTTTTGCTTTGTCTTGTTTCGCGCCAGGCTTTTCCGGCCCGCCAATCTTTGGCAAGAGCATGAAAAATTGTCAAAATCTTTCAAAATTAATCATAAAATCCTCATGACGCTCCAAATCCGGCTGTAAATTATTCAAAAAACTTATCTGTCCCCGGCAGACATACCTGTAATTCCGTCTGTTGCGGAAATGATAAAAGCCACAAACGGAATAAACCAGATGGCAAGCCCATCAAAGCGCTGCGGCAAGATCCGCTATGAGGTCATCCGAATTTTCGATTCCTACAGACAGCCTCAGCATGTCCGGATATACTCCGGCTGCAATCTGTTCCTGTTCGCTCAGCTGCGAATGAGTCGTCGAGGCCGGATGCACAATCAGCGATTTGGCATCTCCTACACTTCCCACATGCAGAATAAGCTCCAGCCTGCCGACCAATGCGGCTGCCGCCTCGAATCCTCCTTTGACACGGAAAGTCAGCACGCCTCCGAAACCATGACGGAGATATTTGCTTGCCAGCCCATGATAAGGGTTGCTTTTCAGGCCCGGGTAATTCACACTTGCAACTGCAGGATGCTTCTCAAGGAACTCGGCAACGGCAAGTGTATTGTCACAGCATCTCTCTGCCCTTAGTGACAAGGTTTCAAGTCCCTGCAACATAAGGAATGAATTGAACGGAGACGGTGCCGGTCCGATGTTGCGAAGACCGTCCACCCTGACTCTTCCGGCGAAAGCAGCCTGGCCGAACACCTCTTTGTAAACCAATCCGTGATAGCTTTCCGAAGGCTTGGCCAGCAGAGGATATTTTTCCGCGTCCCAATCGAAGTTTCCTCCGTCAACGACTACGCCTCCGAGTGCAGTCCCATGGCCGCATATCCACTTTGTGGCGGAATGTATTGATATATTCGCACCCCATTCAAAAGGCCTGAACAGATAGCCTCCCATTCCGAAGGTATTGTCCACCATGACGCAGATTCCTTTTTTTCTGGCCATCTCAATGATAGGCTCATAATCCGGAACATTGAATGCAGGATTGCCAAGGTTTTCCAGGAAAATGGCCTTAGTCCTGCCGTCAGTCAATGCCTCAAGGTCGCATGCCTTGTCACTTTTCGCAAAACGCACCTCGATTCCCATGTCGCTCAAAGTGATTGCGAACATCGTGAATGTGCCTCCGTAGAGAAACGGTTGTGCGACAATGTTGTCTCCGGGACCGCATATGTTCGTTATGGAAAGGAATACTGCAGACTGTCCGGAAGCGGTAGCCACAGCTGCCACTCCGCCTTCAAGGGCCGCCATCCTTTTCTCGAACACCTCATTTGTCGTGTTGGTTATTCGGGTGTATATGTTTCCCGGGCGCTTAAGCTCAAACAGTTCCGCTCCATACTGCATGTCATCGAAGGTGTATGCTGTGCTTTGGTAAATCGGAACAGCTGTTCCTTTGGAAACCGGGTCAATCTCCTGTCCTGCCCTGACTTGCAGGGTCTCGAATCTGTATTTCTTTTCTTTCATGTCGTCAAAATGTTTTGTCTTGCATCCCGGTGGCCTGTAACGCAATGTCTGCCGTTTGGACCATAGAGCGCAAATCGGTGGTTATTAATGATTTGTGGAAAAACGATGCCCCTGTGATGGGGAATCGATTTTGTGTATTATGTTGATTGTCAGTATGTTTTGCTCCATGTGCACAATGCAACGTGGCACTGAAACTACATCAGAATGTCATTAAGCACACCGGATGCAGTCTGATAAGCCCCCGCTCCGGCACCGGATATCACCAATGGTGACGGATAGAAACCAGTCCTGATGATTGCGGAATTATCGGTCCCGTTGAGATTGAACAGCGGATGCTCCGGAGAAATGTCTTCGAGGGCAATCCTGGCCCGGTATCCGGAAGGTGCGTCCCCGTCTTTCGTGAGCGAAGCTATGAACCTTTGCCTCAGACCTTTCCCGGCAGCTTCATTATACCTTGCGGCAAACGCGTCCTCATTATCTTCGAGCATCTTGTAGAATGCCGGCACTTTCCCTGCGAAGAACTCAGGGGAGAGGAGAGGTGATATTTCCACATCCTTTTCCTCTATCGGAATGCCTGCCTCGCGCGACAGGATAATCAGTTTCCTCAGCACATCCCTTCCGCTCAGGTCAAGGCGGGGATCCGGTTCTGTGTAGCCGGCATCCTGCGCCCTTTTGACTACCTGGGCGAATGTCCCGCCTTCGCCTCCGCGGTATGTGCTGAAAATATAGTTCAGCGTTCCTGAGAGGACTGCTTCGATACTGATTATGTCATCTCCGCTGTTGACGCTACGGGATATGGATTCGAGAATCGGAAGCGCCGCGCCTACCGTTGTCTCATACCTTAGCGACGCACCGTTTTCAAGGGCGGCGGCCTTAAGTGCCGCATATTGGCTGTATGGTGCTGAGAACGTGATTTTGTTGCATGCCACTACGGAATATCCTCGTTTGAAAAGATTCATGTATTTATAGGCTATGTCCGAAGAGCCTGTGCAGTCCACGAATACTGAATTTTCGAGCGACAGGGTCGCCAAAGTCTCGAAATATGCCTCGTCAGCCGCGCTTTCTCCAGTCTCAAGACGTCCGGTGATTCCGTCAAGACTGATTCCTGCCTTGTCAACAATGAATTTCCTGCTGTTGGAAAGTCCGCAGACATGAAGCCTCTTGCCTGTGCGTGCGGCGATTTTGTCTCCGTTGCGTGCTATGATGTCGGTCAAGGCCTTGCCCACGACACCGTATCCGGCTATGAAGACATGTATGTCCTTTACGGTACTTTTCCCGAAGAACTCGTTGTGGATATGCAGGATTGCCGCATCCGCATCAACAGAGGGTATGATTACCGATACATTGCGTTCCGAAGAACCCTGCGCGGTTGCCCTTACCGGTATGCTGTGCCTGCTCAGGGCTGCGAGCATCCTGCCTGTGGTCCCGCTCTGGCTCAGCACATCATCGCCCACAAGGCATACGATTGAAAATCCTTTCTCGACTTTCAGCGGGTTCAGCTTACCGAGCGAAATCTCGTATGCGAAGCATCTGTCCGCAGCCTCACGCGCTTTCTCTGCATCTTTTTCCGCTACGGCTATGCACATCGTATGCACCGAAGAGGCCTGGGTTATAAGTATTATATTGATTCCGTTGCGGCTCAGCGTGTCGAACAGGCGGCTTGAGAAGCCCGGTATCCCGACCATCCCGCTTCCCTCGAGTGAAATGAGGGCTATGTTGTCTGAGTTTGAGATTCCGATGAGCTTGTTCTTGCTTCTCGGGGGATTCTTCTCGATGAGAGTCCCGTGGGCATCAGGGTCGAATGTGTTTTTCACATATATCGGAATCCCTTCCGCCACCACGGGCTGGATTGTCGGAGGATAGATTACCTTGGCTCCGAAGTGTGAGAGTTCCAGGGCCGCTTTGTATGAGATATGGCTTATAGTGTGAGCGGACGGGGCTACCTTTGGATTTGCCGTCATCATTCCGGACACGTCCGTCCATATTTCAAGGATGCGGGCATTGCAGCCGACGGCATACAGCGATGCCGAATAGTCGGAACCGCCTCGTCCGAGGGTGGTTGTGCGGCCGTGCATGTCTGAGGCTATGAATCCGGGCACAACGAAAAGTTGTGTTATGGGATTGGCTTCAGTCATGCTTTTGACAAGGGAATATGTCTGTGCGATATTGACTGTTGTCTTGCCGTTTTCTGTTCCTGTCTTTATTATTTCGCGCGAATCCGTCCATTTTGTAGCAATGCCTATTGAGGCGAGCTTCGTGGCGAGAATTTTCGTTGACCAGAGTTCTCCGAAGCTCTGAATTGCGTCAAGACTGGCCGGAGAAAGCTCTCCAAGCAGGAAAACGCCTTGTGCGATTCCGCGCAGCGAGTCAAACAGACGGTCGCATGTCTCCCTTGACTCCTCGTGCTTTTCAAGTGGGAGCAGGCTGCCTATTATTTCGTGATGCTTCTGCTGCAGGCTGTCAATCAGGGTTTTGTAGCTTTCGTCCCGCTCTGCCGCAAGTGTGCCGATTTTTATCAAGGTGTCGGTGCAGCCGCTTATGGCAGAGACTACAAGTATGGTCCTGTCACGTTCGGCCGCCTTTGCGACGATTTCAGTCACTTTGAGCATATTGTCCGCATTGGCGACCGATGTGCCGCCGAATTTCATCACTTGCATATCAATTAGTCTTGTGTGTTATGTAAATTCCTGTTTTGCCGGTGTTTTCGTTCCGGCTGTTTCCTGTAGCCGCTTTTTGCCGTGCCGTTCCGGATGGGCTGTTCCGCTCTGCTGTACTTGATTTACTTACGAGGTCGTCCTGCCGTGCTTTGGCTTTTCAAATGCAGCCTATGGCATCAGCGGCCTTATTATTTCTTCCAGCTGGACATTCTCGAGAAGAAAGCCGTCATGTCCGAATCCGGATGTAATCTCATGATAGACAGCTCCGGGAATGCATGAGGCTATCAACTGCTGCTCGTTCACGGGAAAAAGCCTGTCGCTGTCGATTCCGATTACGGTACAGCTTGCCTTGACTGTGCCCAATGCCGCCTCTACTCCGCCTCTGCCCCTCCCGACATTGTTGCTGTCCGCGCAGTCGCACAGATAGCGGTAGGAATATGCGTCGAAACGGTCGGAAAGTTTCTTTCCCTGGTATCTTTGGTATGATGCGGCGCGTGATGCGAAGAGTGTGTCATTGCCGCTTTCCTGCTGGGTGGCATTGAATCCCTCATAGTTCCTGTAAAGCAGCATGCCGATGCTTCTTGCGCACTGCAGTCCTGCCGCTCCTCCTTTCAGGCTTTCTGAAGCGAGGAATGTGGCATCGGCTTCCAGTGCCATCCTCATTGCCTCGTTGACAGCATTCAGCCATGGGGTAGTCTTGGCGCTCAATGCAATGAAAACTGCTTTTCCGATTACATCCGGCTCCATGACCGACCATTCGAGAGCCTGGAATCCTCCTATTGAACCGCCTACGATAAGGTCAATGCGTTCTATTTCCAATGATTTGCGAACCAGTGAATTGGCCCTGACTATGTCCCGCACTGTGATTTTCGGGAAATCCAGCAGATATGGCCTGCCGGTTGACGGATTTTCTGATGCAGGGCCTGAGGAACCGTATGGCGAGCCGAGCATATTCGCGCAGACGACAAAATATTTGTCAGTGTCGAAAAGTTTTCCGGGTCCGGTCAGTTCCGGCCACCAGTCCTGTGCATCTGAATTTGCAGTAAGTGCATGGCAGAGCCAGATTACTTTCCTGCTGTCTCCTTTTTGCCACGGCTTTTCCGATGTGTGATAGGCTACCTTGAGTCCGGTGATGCTTCCGCCTGCCTCAAGTTCAAAAATTCCTTCGTGTATGTATTCGTGTGCTGTCATAATTTTTCCAAAAACGGTATGCAAAGGTCATATATATGATTGTTAAAAACAAACATTTGGGGCAATTCGGTAAAATATTCTATATTTGTCTGATTTTACCTGTATTTTTGGTGAAATATTCTGAATATTCATTGATTTGTAGAATTTATAGAAATGGAAAACCTTGACGTGACCGACATTATGATTCTGCGCGAATTGCAGAAGGATGCCAAGCTGACAACTAAAGAGCTTGCCGCAAAGGTCCATTTGTCGCCGTCTCCAGTATTTGAAAGACTGAAGCGTCTTGAAAGGGACGGGTATATAAAGAATTATATCGCCGTTGTCGATCCGATAAAGGCCGGAAACGGCATAATGGTGCTTTGTAATGTGCGTCTGAAGCATCACAGCAATGAATTGGGCCGGCAGTTCACATCAGTCATAGCCGGCATAGATGAAGTGGTGGAATGCTTCAATACCTCGGGAGACTATGATTATCAGCTGAAAATATATGCCCGCAGCATGGCCCATTATCAGGAACTTGTGCTCGGGCGGCTCGGAGAACTTGACTGCATCGGCAGCCTGCACAGTATTTTCGTGATTGGCGAAGTGAAAAATTCCCGCAGCATCCCTCTCGGCCACGGGAAATGACAGGCTTGATGCCTTATATGTCGGATATCCGTATCAATATATCTGGATGCAGTGTGTTCGTGCTCCCGGATTAGCGGTCCTGTATGAAGTTTATCCTCTGCATGAAGGTCTGGGGAACGAATTGCCCGTTCTTGACGGCCGGTTCCCATTCAGGAGCTTTGGAGAGCGTTTTCACCACGGTGTCACCGAATCTCTTGTCCATGCATCTGATGATGCGTATGTCTGTCAGAGTCCCGTCCGTGTTGATTGTGAAGCAGAACTCAACAAATGACTCATCTCCCTCCGAATTCTTGGGCCATTTAAGTCTCGGCTGCATCCATTCGCGATAGAATTTGCTGAAATTTCCGCCCTTGTATGTGGCCTTCCTGTCGTCTATTCCTGATGCAGGGCGGCTGTTCATGATCTCTTTCAGAAATTTCTTCTGCTCCTTGTCCGGACCTGTGGACTTGAATTCCGGAATCTTTATGCCTGCGGAACTTGCGGACGGATATTTGGTCCCATCTTTTGTCGGTCTGCCGTCTTTCATGACCCCGATGAATACCGTACCGGAACTGGTTACAAGTGTGTCGCGTCCGTCGGCCTGCCCGTCTTTGAAGTTACCTGTGATGATGTCTCCTGAAGCCGAGAAAAGCTGTCCGTGTCCAGACCGTCTGCCGCCAGAGAAATTCCCCTGGTATCTGCTTCCGTCAGGAAGGTACTGGATTCCGGGCCCTTCGGCGACGCACTCCACGAAATGTCCGGAAATGAGTCCTTCCTCATATGAATACAAGGTCCCTTCTCCGACCGGATATTCCCCGGTATATTTCCATGTGCCCGCAGTGACGGTGGTGTCTTTCTGCGCGTACATCGTGAATGTCGGCAGGAGCGCTGCCAAGACGCCGGCAGCAACTATTCGTTTCATTTTGGTTTTCATAGTCATAAGATGTCAGATATGATTCTTAAAAGTACCCAATAAAATTTACAATGACAAGGATTCAAGGCGTTTTTGTAATATGATGACATTCTTGGACTTCTTTAGCCTTATGCATTTCCGGCATGCCCTATCTTCATTATATCGGGTTGCCAATCCATCCGGAAGACGTGCATCCCATACATGACGCTATCCCGTAACCGCCGGAGATGTTTCCGTTGCTGATGAAAGGCGGGATAAGGCCGGCAGCGAGCAGTGACTCGTTTATCCGCGGATTGAGATATTCATAGGCCTCTTTCGGAATCCGGAACATTTCCACATTGTACAGCGTGCGCCTGAATATCTTGTAATCTTCAACGACTACCCAGTATTTGTCCTGCTGATATGGTATGTCCACCACGATTTCAAGATTCTGTGTTTTTCCTCCGTCATCTTCAAAGATTACCATATCAGTCCCGTTCACATGGCACTGCTTGATGGTTTTATAGCCGAGAATATCCTCATCCTTGGACTTCACAGGTGACTCCATTTTGTAGTCATATCGCAGATAAGAGACTTCCGTTTCCGGCTGCCGGTCTGAATCGGCATATGTCTTTTCCATTCTGCATACCCCTCTGATGGCCACTCCATAATAATGCTTCTGTCCGGATCCATCATTTCGTCTCACTGTGAATTTGTGACGGAGAGTGCCATAGTTGTATATTTCACGGCTCATTTCCATATCTGCTTCATCCGGGACGGAAGATGATGCCGTAATTTGAGGATAGCCCTCAGCACTGGCATCTACCGATACGATATCGCCTGGTTTCAACGGGACATCTGCAATGTACGTGTAAACGTAATTGTCTTCAGAATATAACTTTGGGGCAAATGAGTCTCCATTTACCCTGAAGTTCATCATGATGTTCGATAGTTCTTTCGGGCCTTCATACTCTGTTATCGGCACGGCTGCCGTCAGCTTGATATATGTCGTATCGTGATTGTTGGACGGGAAACATTCAAGATACAGGCGCCCTCCGTCCGGCTTGAGCGGAAGATCAGTCTCACGCTCGCATGACAATGCCGCAATAAGCAGTAAAGATGATAATATGGCGGGTATTTTCCTCATTGCTAAAATTTTAAAGTATAACTGAAGGATGGGATTATCGGGACAAGCGAATATATGGTAGCTACCGGTTTGTTTTCAAGATTGATTGTTGTCCGCATAAGAATCGGGTTCATCCTGCAGTAAGTGTTGTAGATGCTGATATTCCAGATGCTCTCGTTGCCGCGTTTTGTCTTCTTGTGGAAGTTACAGCTCAGATCAAGCCTATGATAATCAGGCATCTTTGCATTATATGGTTCGGAAAACAGAAATTTCGTCCCTGTTCCCGGAAGGTTGACAATATGCTCCGGGACAGTCACACGATTGCCGCTGTGAAAATTCCATGTGGCATTGATGTCAATGTTTTCCGTAATCCGGTATGAGGCTGTCAGGGTCAGTTTGTGCCTGTTGTCAAACCTGTCCCTGAACCAGCTGGAATGAAGCTCGTCGAATTTACGTTCGCTCCATGACAAGGTATATGCGGCACTTCCGAGGAATTTTCCGGAAAGATATTTTACTTCAAGCTCGGCTCCGTATGAACGGCCTTTCCCGCTTATGAATTCCTCCTCCCATTTGTCAATTGGCGGGAAAAGGGAGCCTGAGCCTGAATAGATGAGGCAGTTCCGGATTGAACGGTAGTAACCGCTGGCATCCACATGCCAATTCTTTGAAATGCGGGCATATATCCCGGCCGCGGCCTGATGGGAATCGGACGGTTTTACTATGCTTGTGGACGGCATCCAGATGTTTGTCGGCAGGTCGATATAAATTGACGACAGCAGATGGGAATATTGGCTCATGGCTTCGTATGAGGCCTTTGCTATAATGTCATCTGTGATATTATAGCTTGCCGCCAATCTTGGCTGTGGCCTGAAATATGCGGCTCCGTCTGCGAAATATCCGTCAAGCCTGAGTCCTGCGGTAAGGCTGAACGGCCCGTAGGTCATCTCGTCTTCTGCAAATGCAGAAACTTCATGGGACAGATATTTTCCGGAGCCGGAATCGGTCATGATATCCTCTCCTTTTGTCTTTACTTTTGTATGTGACGGATTATACCAGGAGCTCCTGTACTCAATGCCTGCAGAAAGGTTGTGATGCTTGAATGACATTACCAAGGCGCTCTTGATTCCTGCTGCATTGGCGCTGCTTACAGATGTCTCTGTAAATGTGCCGGATGTCAATACGTCATCAGAGAAATCATTGGACTTCTGCCAATCCGAGATATCTGAATAGCCTTTTGAGTAATACAGCATTGCTGAAAGGGCCAGCCTTTGTGAAAATATGTGGTTCCAGCTTGACGACGCGGCAATATTACCCCATTTCATATTCGTCTTGACTCCGCTTTCCGCATCGTATATTTCTTTGCCATAATACTTTTCCTGGGTTATCTTGCTGTAGCTGAAATGGTCTGTTCCGGCAAAGAAACGGAAATTTATCTTGTCAGACTTGGTCGGGGCATATGCCAGGTTTACGTCAGAATCGAAAAGGGCATAGCCGCCCTTTGTCTTTGTGTCGCTTCCGGAATTATTGAATGCAAGTATTGGTGCGATGATGGCATCGAGCCAGCTTCTGCGTATCGCCACATTGTATGACAGCTTGTTCTTGACAATTGGCCCGTTCAGATTTATCCTTCCGTCAATAAGTCCGATTGAGACGGAACCGCCGAACTTTTCCATAGAGCCGTCCGTAGTCGTAATGTCAACGACGGAAGACAGTTTGCCGCCATATCGCGCCGGAAATCCGCTTTTATAAAAGTCAGCAGATTGGATGATGTCAGTGTTGAACGACGAGAAAAGGCCTGCAAGATGTGACACCTGGAACAGCGGTACTCCGTCAAGGAGGAAAAGGTTGTCGCTTCCATCCCCGCCGTGCACGTAAAGCCCGGACATCAATTCCATTCCAGACGCGACTCCAGATATGTTCTGAAGTACCTTTATGACATCCGGGGTTCCCAATACTGCGGTTCCTGCAATAAGTTCCTTGCGGTCAAGACGCTTCAGCCCGGTATATGCAATAGGGGACTTTTCCGCAGAAATGATGACCCTTTCGAGAGTGTCCGCAATTTCTTTTTCATCGGCTGCAGCCGGAAAGCAGACGTTCAGGAACGCAAGAAAAATACTACAGAGAGTAAGAAACCCTTTCATATACAAATAACACAGGTACAGTCATCATCTTGTCAGTGGCGAAGTCATAAAAATTGCAGTCAATCAGGGCCTGAAAGCCGCCTTTTTGGTCGAAAATGATTTCTTTGGCGGAGTTGTCCCGATAGTCAATGAGTTCAATCATGTCTTTATCTTCCCATCCCAGAGTGCTGTTACCTTCATTATATGGCCATGTGATGATTTTTCCGGACTCGTCAACAGAGTATCTGAAGCATATATACATGCTGTCTCCGGACATGATTTTGATTATATGTTCACCTGTTCTCTTGTCATAGTTGACCCGTTGTTTGGGGATTTGAATATTAATATTGGTTACCTGGCCGTATTCTTTGACAGGGTATATTCTTACCGGTGTATCTCTTATTCTCCAAAATGCAGCCTCAAATCTCTCGAATTCAGCAATCACGTCATCGCTGACTATTCCATTGCCATCAATATCCAGCAGATGTCCGTCTTGGATTGTGGCCGACTTGCACATGTATTTTCCGATTATCGTGTCTGTTATTTTTTCCAACGTATCATCTTCCGGCCTGTTGCATGATACAAACATGACCAGCAAAGGAATCAGCTTACATAAATGTTTCATATCGCTTTATTTTAGATAGATATAGCGCACGAAGGTATGAAGAAATATTCATACAAGGGCTATTTACCTAAAAGAATAATCTTACACACTTTTGGTTGGAATTGCTTATAATCAATGTGTTAAGGAATTGTGAAATTGAAAAATCTTACAATGAGCATTGAATCGTATCAAACCTCTGCCTTTTTGTCAAGCCGAGGGCGGATGTCGGGTTATTTGTCAATGGAGAAGCTTGGCGAAAGAACGTTTTGACGAAAAGTCACTTAAAGGTCGTGAGTGAATGACAAAATAGCCAGGTGGGCTTTGGGTGGCGAGCCGTAAACGATTGTTTTCCGGGGTTGAAGAAGTCCGTTTTTAGGAAAAACGATAAGAGGATGACTAAAAAGTCAGAATAACTTTCTGAGAATTCAATATTTGGGAACCAGGTCGAGGTTGACCACACCGAAAAACAAGAAAAAAGAGGCCGACTAATAAGTGTTAGTCGGTCTCCATCTTTCGTGAACAATGGCATTGTTCTTAACCCTTTGATTCAACTGGATCATTGCCATATGAATCTTTTGCGCGAATCTTGCCCTCCTTGTTATGAATAATCAGTTCGGACTCCTGCTTCTTCGCAATGATCCGGGCAGCAGCAATAGCTTCCTTTTGTGTATCAAATGTTTTAGTCATTCTGCTGTTCCCCTCACCTTTGACTCCCCAGCGGTCATCAACAGGTACTACATGCTGATTTTTTCCCATCTCCGTACACCTCCTTCTATTGTCTTGAATTTTATAATCTGCAGAATCCGCCTCAAAATTCTGATGCGAAATCTCAAACAGCTTCTTTAATTTTCCTGTTTGGGCTACCAATAATCATAGCCGCTCCGACTAAAAACAAAAACTCGGCCATTACGACGTTTTCCATTGTTTTGTGGTGTTGTGCAAGAGTTGAAGATTGCAGTGAGTGCCCAAGAGAAATGACCCGAATGCTTTGTGTTGTATGACAGACATGAATAACAATCCTGATTTGACTTTAACTTTGATTTCCCGAGTGGATTTTTCGCTTGGCCCGTTTGAATGCAAGCTCGTCATCAGGGCAAAAAGATAGTTCAGGTCAAAGCCGGAAAGACTCTCTGATAATTGAATATTACGGGTCACCGGGAAAATCCTCCGTCCAATCTTCTGGTAAAGTCCGGAATCAGGCATATATATTACAAAGTCTGAACAGGAATATGTCAGGAAACGGTTTAAAAAATGGGCCGGATTTTTACCGAATGCTCACCAAAAGAAATTCGGTAAAAGAATTGCATGATATTTTTACCGTTTTCCAGTTTTTCCATTGCCCGCACGCTATGTACCGGTGATGCAGAAAATAAAAAACAAGCAAAAAGGGCTTGACCAATATTTTTAGTCAAACCCTTTCATGTGCTTCGGACGGGAATCGAACCCGTACGGACATTGCTGTCCACGGGATTTTAAGTCCCGCGTGTCTACCTATTCCACCACCAAAGCAATCCGGACGGCAAAGATAACGTAAATTTCTGAACTTTTTAGATTTTCAAAATTTCTTTTATGGCTCTTTTTAGCAAGTCCTTAAACCCCGGTAAGTCTCAGTTTCTTATTATAACGGAAGATTTCAGCTGTATCGCTCTGTACAAATGGATGGTATATATGGCCTGAATGCGGGCAAGTGATGGTATGGAGCCGTCCAGAAATTTCATCAGACTCCGTCAGCCATCATATCGTCAGCCGGCATGTTGTCACTCAGCACCTCACCTGCCGTCATGTCTCCTGCCACGTCTTCCGGACAAGACAGCCTGGCTGGAACGGCCTGCCTGCCAACATTTTACCAGAACCATGCTGCGGCCCAGCCTACTGTTACAGAACTGAGCCATCTGCTTCTAGAAAAACAGATGCTTTCAAAATCAGCAAAAGCCTTGACTTTGAAATTGTTGTCCGTTATAAGGCTCAGTCCCGCTCCTGCTGAAAGGTCTGCTCCGGCCTGTCCTGAGAACCACCCGCATCCGGCTGCGGCCCTGAGCTGCATTTCAAATACTTTCGCAAAATGAAGATTCCAGAAGCCTCCTGCCGACAATGCGTACAAATTTGACACATTTTCTCCGGAATATGTCATGGAACTTGCTGATGCTCTGGCTGTAACTCCTGTTCCGGGTATAATCGGAATGTCCGTCTGTAATCCGGCAAGACCTCCTCTATAAGGCAGGCTGCCGTCACGTTTTTCACATTGCTTGCCAAGTATATATCGGCGGCCGAACATGATTTCCGCAACATAATGCTTCTGTGACGGGTCATAAAGGTATTCCAAATCTGCGAAATTCTTTGAGATATGCCTGTCCTTGAAGATTTTGTCAGTTATGAAGTAGCCTAAATGCACAGAGCCGATTCCTATGGCGACTCCGGCCATCACGTCGCTTATCCAGTGGCGGTTATTGAATATCCTGGAAACCCCTGTGACTGTTGCTGCTGTGTACCCCGCTATGCTTATCCACGGGCTTCTCCATTCGTATTCCTTGTGCAACATAGTTGCGGTCATGAATGCTGTAGCCGTATGGCCTGACGGGAATGAGTTACGGCTAGAGTCGTCCGGACGCAGCCTTTTGACGGAATATTTGATTCCGTTCACAGCAGCGGCCATAATGGCGGCTGAAAATGCATCTGAGACAAGCATCCGTCCCCATGAACTTCTGCTTTCGTACCCTCCGGCCTTGAGACCTATCAGGACTCCTGCCGGCGCATATTGGAGATAGTCGTCATAATACCATCTGAATGAGGACATTGCTTCATTTCTTAATGCACGTATGTCAGTGTCGATATTCTGCTTGGGGGGGGCAGACTGCGCATTAGCTGTTCTCGGACACAATGACAGAAACAGGAATGCTGAAAAGATGAATATAAAGAGGAGTTTCATAATGTTGCTTAGTACCATGTGGACAAAAATACATAATTTTGCGAAATAATGATCATGGATCTTCATCCGTATGCTTCCTTGAGCCGCATAACTTTGCTGCTCTGATGTGACGTAGGCAGGTGGATGACATGTGTCTACAGGCAAAAATGGATAGTGCAGAGCATCATGCTTGCTCTGTTTTTGTGTGCTTCTTTGTGTATGCGGACAAGCCATTGCTCATGATGCGCTTTGCCATAAATGGAATTTGATATGAGGACGGTAAAATATAAAGACAAGGCCACAGGCCGTAAAATAGTGAAAGTCGGAGATTTGGGCTTTCTTGCAGACAGGACTTGCCGCCACAATTGGTTCAAGATACATTTCAGGCACCACAAACTTAAGTGGATGCTTCGGAAGGCGGACCTGATTGTGGCTGAGAACAAGGATGTCGCAGACGGTCTTGTGAGATACTATTTCATTCCACGTGACAGGATAACAATCTTGCACTGACTCCTATCCCGCAAATCCCAATGTGGCCACACTGATACGCAACGGAGGTGGAAATACCGTGCGCAAAGCCGCAAAACAATGGTATAGAGTGGAGCCGGTAGTGAAAATGTCATCTATCAGCAGTATATGGGAAATGCGTTCTTGCTCCATACCACCTCCTGCGGAAAATGAACTTATGCAGAATGCTCCGCTGACATTTGCCTCTTTTTCTTCTGCAGACAATTCCGTCTGGGTACGTGTTCGCCTGTTTCTTATTATGATGTCTGTCTTCAGCTCGGCTCCAAGCTGCTCCGCCACTTCTTTTGCGACTATCTCAGCCTGGTTATATCCCCGTTTCCATTGCCTTGACCAGTGGAGGGGGACCGGAATCACAATGTCCACATCTGAAAAATGTTCTGCCGATGCGAGTCTGCTTCCGAGGATTCTTCCGAAATGCCGTCCGGCCTGGATGTCACCTTTGTATTTGATGCTATATTGGATGTTCCTGTATTCGGAGCCGTTATGGAAGAAGAACAGTGCGGCTGCGAACGCATATGGCTCACGTGGATGCTGACTTGCCTGATTTTCTTCTGGGCCGTGAGTTTCCGAAAATGAACGGCCTGCGTCAAGGCCTTTCTGTATTGATGCATTGAATGCGTCTGCCATGGCGTTGTGCTTCTGTTTCCAAAAACGTGTGAAAGGGAAATCAGCCATACAGTACAGGCAGATGTGCTTTTCTCTGACGTTCAGTTTCCGTCCGCATACGATGCACAGGCGCGGCAGCAGAAGGTCGGCCATGGCAATCAGGAGCCCTTTGATGAGGTCTTTCATATCCGTTGCAAATAAAAATGTTTCCTGCAGCGCTGCCGTCTGGTCTGCTGCCTGTTTGGGAGGGGACGCTATGCCGCTCGTTCTGTCCCGGCAAAGTCCCGATGTCGCCTCCGCATTTCCGCAAAGTAAGCCATGATGTTTGTCTCCGGATATAAGAAAAAGAAAAAAGTTTATAAAAAAGAGAAAAATAATACGTTTCAAACAAATAAAAAGGACCAGCCTGTTGATAGGCCGGCCCTTGATGGTTCAGGTTTTATTGAATCTTATTCGGCGGGACAAATGTTATATGTTTCCCGCCCCCGATATGTAAATTCTTGTCTTGTCCGGAAACGCCTCATTGAAACACTGGCGAATCATAAGGACAGATTAGCAGTTCATCGCTCCGCAGCAGTTGATGACCTGGCCGCTCACGTAAGATGAAAGGTCGCTTGCGAGGAACAATGCCACATTGGCCACGTCCTCAGGAGTCCCTCCGCGGCGCATCGGTATTGTCTTCTCCCACTCCTCGCGCACTTTTTCAGGAAGAGAGCTTGTCATGTCTGTTATGATGAAGCCCGGAGCTATGCAGTTCGCACGGATGCCGCGAGGTCCCATTTCCTTTGCCATTGACTTTGCGAGTCCGATGAGTCCGGCTTTGGACGCGGAGTAGTTGCACTGGCCTGCATTGCCTGAAACTCCTACTACGGAAGACATGTTGATTATGCTGCCTTTTCTCTGCTTTGCCATGAACGGAGTGCATGCATGTATGAAATTGAATGCAGACTTCAGATTAGTGTCAATAACCGCATCCCACTGTTTTTCTTCCATCCTCATCATGAGACCGTCCTTGGTGATGCCGGCATTGTTGACAAGAATGTCAATGCTTCCGAATTCCTTTACCACTTCGCTCACCACATTGTGAGCCTGCCCGAAATCAGCTGCATCTGATGCATAGCCTTTGGCTTTTGCTCCGAGAGCCTCAATCTCCTCTGTCAGACTCTGCGCAGCTTCATGCTGGGAGCGGTATGTGAATGCCACATTGGCACCTTCTGCTGCATATTTGAGCGCAATCGCGCGTCCTATTCCTCTTGTCGCTCCTGTGACAAGGGCTGTTTTTCCTTCAAGAAGTCCCATGTATGTGATAATTTTTCCGCAAAAATATCCAACAGCCCGTAAACCTCAAAAATTATTGTGCTTCAATTGGTCAAAACAAGGCCATTGTGGCCAAAAACTGATTTTTGTGGCCAAAAAAAGCTATCTTTGCGCCCGGTTCGCCCGATTATGAACGAATACGATGATGTTCGGGAAGCTCCGCAGCCTGCGAATAAGGCGGACATGATGGAAAACAACAAAAACAAGAGATATTATGGCAAGCGAAATCAGGAATCCGGAGCTTTGGCAGGACGGCCGGCTCAAGATAGAATGGGTGAGACATCATATGCCTCTTTTGAATTCCCTTGAAGAGGAATTTGCCCGGACTCTTCCGTTCAAAGGACTTAAAGTGGCCCTTTCAGTACATCTGGAAGCCAAGACGGCATATCTTTGCGAGGTACTCGCCGCTGGCGGTGCACAGATGTATGTCACAGGAAGCAATCCTCTGTCCACTCAGGATGATGTCGCCGCAGCGCTTGTGGAAGCAGGACTCAATGTTTTCGCGTGGTACGGGGCGACGGCCCAGGAGTATGAGAGCCATATCCGCAAGGTGCTTGAAATAGGCCCTGACATCATTATTGACGATGGCGGAGACCTGGTGAACCTCATGCATACTGAATACAGGCATCTCATTCCGAATGTCATAGGAGGGTGCGAGGAAACGACGACCGGAATACTCCGTCTGGTGACGCTGAATAAGGCCGGTGAACTGAAATTCCCTATGATGCTTGTGAACAATGCCGACTGCAAGCATCTGTTTGACAACCGCTATGGCACAGGACAGTCTGTCTGGGACGGCATCAATCGCACAACCAATCTGATTGTTGCCGGAAAGACCGTGGTTGTTGCCGGATACGGATGGTGCGGAAAAGGTGTCGCCATGAGGGCGAAAGGCCTTGGGGCGGAAGTCATTGTGACTGAGGTTGACCCGATTAAGGCCATGGAGGCTGTAATGGACGGATTCAAGGTCATGAAGATGGCCCAGGCTGCTCCTCTCGGGGATTTCTTCGTAACTGTTACCGGATGTGACGGGGTTATAGTAAAGGAACATTTCCTTTCTATGAAAGACGGGGCAATCTGCTGCAATGCCGGACATTTCGATTGTGAGGTTGATGTTGCCGGACTTGCTGAAATCGCAGAGGAAATATCACCTGCAAGGAAAAACATAACAGGCTACAAGCTTGCGAATGGCCGTAAAGTCTATATTATTGCGGAGGGACGCCTTGTGAATCTTGCGGCAGGAGACGGGCATCCGGCAGAAATAATGGACATGTCATTTGCAATACAGGCCCTCAGTGCGAAATATCTCGTAGAACATAGGGACAGCATCTCTCGTGAAAGCGGAAAAATGGTTCATGATGTGCCACTTGAGATTGACAGGGAGGTGGCGCGCCGCAAACTTGCATTCTGGGGCTGCGAAATCGACACGCTTACTCCGGAGCAGCATGCCTATCTTTTCGGAGAGTAAGCGCATTCCTTTTTGTCTTTGGCCGATTTTGCCGGGCCTGGTTAATCATAACCGGAGTGTTCTTCGGACAGCCATGCAAGATTCAGTAAAAGGACAGGGCTACATATGAATACATAAGAAGAGACCGACTAACACTTATTAGTCGGCCTCTTCTTTCTTGTTTTTCGGTGTGGTCAACCTCGACCTGGTTCCCAAATATTGAATTCTCAGAGAGTTATTCTGACTTTTTAGTCATCCTCTTCTTCATTTTGTACAGGGTGCGGTCCTAAAAACGTTGCCTGTAATTGTTACTCAACTTTGATGTCATCAACTTCTGCCCACTGGATGCCCTCAGTGTTCTGATTAGAGCCGCCACCGTTATTGCCTGTAATGCTTGTATGGCCGTAAAGGTCGTTACCGTTGCTTGTGGCATCCTTTGCTACATTGCCTGAACCTTCATTCAGTTTCCAGTATGCTATCAGGCCTGACGAAGCTGCGTCAACTGAATAGAAGTGTCCGTTTGCTTTCAGCTCAGACTCTGTAAGAACCTTGTTCCAGATGCGGACCTCAGACATGGTACCTTTCAGGCAGCGGCGGTTGTCGCATGAGAAGCCGAGGTAGAAATTCCTCTTGGAGCCCCACCCTGATTCTGCAGTCCATTCTCCTGTCTGAAGGGACATGGTAGTGATGCCATTGTCAAGGGTCTTCTCGCCTTTTTTCTCTCCGTTTACATACAAGGCTATTTTTCCGTTGTCAAAAGTTGTGGCGATGTGATACCACTTGTTGGTGTTGACGGTTGCGACACTGTTCAATTTACATTCACCGTTGTTATCATAAACCACCTCAATATCTCCCTCGCTGTCTGATTTTCCGATTATCCTTATAAGGAATTTTGCTTCTATTCCGAGCAGAGTGTTGATTTCCGAGTCTGGACCCAGTCTCTTGCTGAAGCTTTCTGCGGTCATGAGCATCTCAGCAGTGAATTGGCTCAGATCAGTAAGCGGAGCTGGATTAGGCCAATTTGAATAGAGGCATGCACCATCGAAATTCACGACATTTATCTTGTCAGAAGGTGCCGGTTCACCGCCGCCTTTCTGAGTGATGTTGATTACGATGTCATTCGCTCCTTCTGCAGAAAGAGTCAAAGTAGCGGTTCTCTCTGCATTTGTGTTTGCAGGAATGATAATGCCGAGTACAGGAGCTGTAGTCTGTGCCAGCTGTGCTGTGACCCAATCTGCTCCGTCACTCTTCTTCAATGTTATGGCATCCTTGTTCAAAGACGTTTTGAAATTCACCATCGCGTTGCCGCCTGTAGCTTCGAAGCTCAGGTTCTTTTGACTTGCATCCGAGAGATCAAACTCCACAGCAGGATCAGGTGCGTCACCTGCGGCTACAGTGATGTTGAAAGTTGCAGTAGCCTTGCCGCAAGTGAATGTGAAGACTGCTTTCTGCTCCTGCTCAGTCTCGTTTGCCTTGACATCGAACTTGACAGTTGCTCCGTTCTTGCCTGCTGTTGCAGAAACTGTAACCCAGCTGTACTCGTTTCCGGATGTGAGAGTCCAGTCGGCTGAACTGGTCACCTTTACATCCACAGAACCGCCTCCGTTGCCGAAAGCTTTTTCTTTAGGATTAATGGAAATTACGTCCTCAGTGGGATCTGTTCCTGGTTCAGGAGTGTCTTGTGCAGGTTTCTCGCAGCTTGCAAAAGCAAGGACTGCCGCCGCAAACAATAAAAACTTTTTCATATTATTAAAAATGTGTTTGGTTATAAAATTCAGTGCTGCGTCTGCCCGTCTAATATTTGGGCATGGTTCCTTAATCACATACGGGCCAAATAAAAATGGACATGCTGCCATGACCATTTCCAATTATAAAACAAATGTAATAATAAATCCGATATCTGCATTATTCCGTAAAAGTTTTTTTGCAAAATGTACATTCTTGCATCGGAAATTTGAAAAATCCAGATGCTTTCCAGTGTGAATTATTAGCTCAAAATGCCCTCAGAGTAGCTGTGCCGCAACATTCGCACCTTTAAAACATCGCTTTTGCATAAAAAAATCAGAAAAATTCATGTTGATAAGAAATAGTTAATTATATTTACCGGGTAAAACTGGCGAATTTTAAATTTTAATATAGGTTTTTATGAAAATCAGAAACATTTTTATCGGTATTCTTGCAGCAGCCGGACTTATCATCACAGGCTGTCAGGAAAAGGATCCCGTCCAGGGAGAACCGAATTTGACATTGACACCGTCTGAACTGACATTCGACACCCAGGATGCAGCTACTCAGACAATTACTCTTGCCTCTACAAGAGACTGGAAAGTAAAGGGAAGCCTTCCTGAGTGGATTGACGTATCTCCTGCATCGGGGGAGGCAAAGCCTGACGGAATAACAATCGAGGTTACCGTTACCGCAAACGATGCGGCTGACCGTACGGCATCCGTTGACTTCACTATCGGCACCGTCACAAAAACTCTTTCCATTTCCCAGAAAGGTGACGGAACGGCAGCACCGGGCGGAGACGGCACCGCAGAATCTCCTTTCAGCGTAGCCAAGGCCATCGAGTTCGTCTCGGCAATGGAGGCTGACGTGGAATCCACAACAGAATATTATGTATCAGGCACAATCTGCCAGATTAAGGATGTGTCAGGCGTACAGCAGTACGGAAACATATCCTACCTTATCTCAGATGACGGCAACTACGACAAGGCCACAAGCTTCACTTGCCACAGGGGACTCTATCTGAACGGCGCAAAGTTCACTTCTGCCGACCAGATTAAAGTCGGAGACAAAGTCGTGGTATGCGGCAAGGTCCTCAATTATTACGGAAACACTCCGGAGTTTGCCCAGGGCAACAAAATCGTGACTCTTAACGGCCAGGGAGGCGGAGAAACTCCAGACCCGGGTCCTTTCACTGTAGCTTCAATCAGCACTATTCTTGCATTGGGAGAGGGTTCTGCGATTGGTGACGGCATCGGAATCGAGGGTGTCATCATCTCAAGTGCCGACCTCAATAATCTTACCTCACAGAAAGGTGCATATATTCAGGATGCTACCGGAGGTCTTCAGCTCAGATTCACTGCCAACCATGACTTCAAGTTCGGTGACAAGGTTAAAATCAATCTTTCGGGAGCTAAGAAGGGCGCTTATAACAAGGCAGTCCAGGTTGAGGTTGACAACAGCATGGCAGTCCGTGTTTCTTCAGGTGAGACAGTGACGCCTAAGACCGTTTCCGTGGCGGATTTCCTTGCAAACAAATATGAGGGCCAGTATGTGGCAGTTGAAAATGTGCAGGTGAACATCCAGGACCTTTCAAAGACATGGGTTGTCGCAGGCGCACACACAAGCATCAATATAGATGAGAAGAACGGCAGCAAATTCATCGTGTTCTCATCCAAGTATTCAAAATTCGGTTCGGAGACCGTTCCTCAGGGTTCCGGTACACTCAAGGGTATCGCAGCAAGGAACAATGACGACATCCAGCTTATATTCGCTCAGAATTCAGACTATGCCGGCCTTACCGGCGCACGTTTCGGCAATGACAAACTGTTCTCTGTCGCTCCGGCTGAATTGAATGTTTCCGCTGACGCTGAGTCTGCAACATTCAAGGTAAACGGAAATGTCGCATGGACAGCTTCCGTTACCGAGGGCGATTTCGTGAAAATTCTCTATGGCCAGAGCGGAAACGGTGAGGGTGATGTCGTTCTCGAGCTTACAAAGAACGAGTCCGAGGAGTCTGCAAGGACTGCAAAGATTACCGTGACAACGACAGAGGACGTTCCGACAAAGTCATATGTCGTCACTTTGACCCAGGCCAAGAAGGCCGGTGCCGGTGATGTGAAAGAGGTGACTATATCCACGACTAAAGAAAGTGCGTGGGCCAGCGATACACATGCGACTTATGGTGAAGGACGCAAACTCGTATCGGATGGATTTAATGTCGCATTCTATAAATATAAATCGAATACGGCAAATGCTGATGCCCAATTGCAGAATACCCATATCAGAGTCTATAAGAATAATGCTCTTGTAATAAATTCAGATGACAAAAAAGTCATCAAATCTATAGTTGTGACATGTGCTTATTCTGACAAATGTTTTGATATGACAGTATTGTCAGATAATAATGCAATTGCAGTGGCTGATACAGCAGAAAAGACTGTGACTTATAGCGGTAATGGAATTGAAAACTTTGAGGCTGAGCTTACAGGAGGTCAGTGCAGAATTTCTTCTATAAAGATTATTTACGAATAGGACATAGCTCCTGCTTTTTACGAAAGGGCTGCCCGGACCTCCGGGCAACCCTTTGATTATCTAAGGCAAATGGTGTATAGGACAAAATTTGATAATCGTGCTTTGGCGGCCGTTCTGGCTGTCATCTTGCTGGTTTTTTCCTCTTGCGGGGACAGCATAAAGCCTGAGCCGCACGCCCTGTCTGTCTCTGCTCGCCTTACGGAGCTGCCTTCCGGTGCCGGAAGCGTATTCGTGTCAGTTACTGCATCAGGAGCATGGGTGCTCAGCCTTGAATTCGGACAGGATGACGAGCCGTGGGCGGAACTCAGTACCACATCAGGGACTGGCGACAAGAGCAATGTAATTCTCAAATATGGGGAAAATGCTTCCGAGTCGGACAGGACTCTCCGAATCACGGTGAAGGCATCATCGCGCATCCAAACGTGTACGCTTGTCCAGAAAGCCGGAGGCGGAGACGAGCCTGAACCGCCTGTGGTGCAGCCCGGTGATGTTCCAGGATGGATGGAACTGCCTATTGTGGATGGCGGCCTGGAATATCACAACAACTTCTTCTCAATGAACGGGAAGAGGTACAGGAACTATTCCTATGGCTGGGACAAAAAAGCGCTTGTGGCCCATTGGGTAGCATATCCGCTGTGTCCTCTATATCTCGGCAGCCAGAAAAGGACTGACGAATGGGCTTATGACCCGAATGTGCCGCAGTCTCAGCAGCCTGTGCTTTTCCGTGGTTTCGGCGGTGGCGGATATGACCGCGGCCATCAGCTTCCGTCCGCGGACAGGACATGCTGCCGGGAGGCTAATGAGCAGACTTTCTATTTTACTAACATGACTCCGCAGAGGGGAGTGAATTTCAATCAGAAGATATGGGCGAGCTTTGAGACCAGGGTCAGGGACTGGTCGAGGAATGCCGATACTCTGTATGTCGTGACCGGATGCGTTGTCAAGGGAAGCACTTTGACTGTAAGGGACAATGACAGAAAGTCCGTTACAGTGCCTGTAGGCTATTTCAAGGCTCTTCTGTGGTATTCCAAATCATCGACAGTAACCGCCCAGAATGCCGGATATAGGGCAGCTGCCTTTTATCTGGAGCATAAGGATTACAGCCAGACTGGCATAGACCGGTCCATGTCAATGTCGGTGGACGAGCTTGAGGAGATGGTCGGCATGGATTTCTTCCCGAATCTCAAGACCAAGGCCGGAGCCGTGATTGCTGACCGTGTGGAGGCGGCAGACCCTAAGAATGACACTTTCTGGTGGCAATAGAGCCTGCCTGGAAAATAAACAAAAGCGTTCCGGCGCCGCCGGGGCAAGAGCATAATGTAATTATAACATGAGACTGAACATGAAAAGAGCGTTGACCGCAGTATTGGTGTTGCTCGTGTCGGTGAGTGCCGCATTCGGGCAGTGCAAGACACAGCGGAACTATGTCATAGGTTTCTACAATCTCGAGAACCTGTTTGACATCTATGACGATCCTGCGAAGAATGACGAAGAGTTCCTTCCTGACGGAAAGAACAAGTGGACTGAAGCCAAGTATAACAAGAAACAGCACAATATGGCCCGTGTCATCAGTGAGATGGCCAAGGCCAACGGCCGCTATCATACGATTCTCGGCGTGTCGGAGATTGAGAACCGTCTTGTGCTTGAGGATCTGGTGAGTCAGCCTGAGATTGCTGACGCCAATTATCAGATTGTGCATTATGACGGACCGGACAGGCGAGGCGTCGATGTGGCCCTGCTCTATAAGCCGGAGCAGTTCACATATCTTGACAGCGAGTCCATTCCTTTCACATTCGAGGGAACCAAGGTGGAAATTACGCTTGACAAAGAACAGCAGGACTATTTCCGCACGAGGGACATCCTCATGGTGCACGGAACTATAGATGGCGAGCATTTCGCGTTTTATGTGGCCCATCTTCCGTCACGTATCGGCGGAAAGGGCCAGGACCTCAGGAGCCGTGGCGCGGAGATTATCTACAACCACGCCGCAATGATGACGGAAAGGCATCCGGGCATCAAGATAGTCGTAATGGGTGACATGAACGACAATCCGACCGACGACAGCATGGCCGTATGGATGCGCGGAAAGGAAAAGAAGGACGAGATGTCCCGGGAGGATTTCTTTTCGCCGTTCCTCTCTATGTACAAGGCCGGATACGGCTCTTTGGCATACCGCGGGGAGTGGAGCATCTATGACCTTATTCTTGTGAACAACAATCTTGCGAATGCGGAAGAGGGCCTGCGGATACAGCCGGTCGGAAAGAAAGGGTTCTACGGCGTCGTATTCAAGCGCCCGTTCATGGTGACACAGAAGGGCCAGTACAAGGGCTATCCTTTCAGGACCTTCTCCGGAGGAGCTTTCATAGGCGGTTACAGTGACCATTATCCTACATTCATTGTAGTTGGCAAATAGCATATAAACTTACCATTATGTATAAAAGAATATTTTTTGCGTTCGCCGCACTTCTGCTTTCCGTGTCTTTGTGGGCACAGACTGGAGGAGTGACGGGAACCGTAGTCAACCGTTCCGGCAGAGTCCCGGTTACGGGAGCCGAGGTCACGCTTTCTTTCGGAGGTGAGACCGTGGTCACGGGACAGTCCGGAAATGACGGAAAGTTCCTGTTTGAAGGAATTGAGGACGGAATCTATCAGATGACCGTCAAGGCGGCGGGCTTTGTTCCTGCAAATGTCAATGTGACTGTCGAGAATGGCTTTGTAAAGGACTTGATGTTCGTTTCGCTCGTAGCTGCGCGCAATGTCGTGGAGGCGGACGATTCAAGCTTCGCGGAGTTTGATATGGATGATTCGGGATATTCGGATGCTCCGTCCATATTGTTCTCCAATGATGTATATACCGATATCGTAGGCTTCGGGTTCAGTGCAATCCGTTTCAAGAACAGGGGCTATAACAATGAGACCCAGGATGTTTACCTGAGTGGAGTGAAGATGAACGACGCCATAACAGGCTATTCTCCTTATTCTCTCTGGAGCGGCCTTAACGAGGCTACAAGAAGCAAGGAGACCACTGTCGGCAACGAGGTTTCGGAGTATGGGGCAGGCGGATACAACGGAGTTACCAATATCCTTGCTACCGCTTCTTCCGTGCGTCCGGGATGGAGGTTCAGCGTGTTGAGCAACAGCGCGATGTACCGTCTCCGCCTTATGGCGACCTATGCCTCGGGAGAGCTTGACAACGGCTGGTCATATGCGTTCAATGTTTCTGCCCGCGTCGGAGGAAACGATTGGGTGAAAGGTGTCTATTACCGCAATTTCGCATATTATGCCGGTGCCGAGAAGAAGTTCGGTGATGAGCACAGGCTCAGTTTCATGGCTTTTGCGGCTCCAGGGCAGAGAGGAGCGCAGAATGCTTCCACACAGGAAGTCTATGACCTCATGGGTGACAACATGTACAACTCGAACTGGGGCTATCAGGGCGGCAAGATGCGCAATGCGCGTGTGCGCAAGACTCATGAGCCGGTGTTCGTGGTGAAATATACAGCCACTCCTCTTGAGAATCTTGAGGCTTCTGCCACAGTGCTTTACCGTACAGGCAAGAACGGATATACTGCGCTTGACTGGTATGATGCTCCTGACCCGCGTCCTGACTATTACCGCAATCTTCCGTCTTATTTCTATAATCCGAATCCGGATTATGGCAGGGACAATGAATTGAAGGCAGAGTGGGCCAAGGAAGCATGGCTTACAAATATGAACAGCACATGTCACCTGAATTGGGACAGGCTTTATAATGTCAATTACAACAATCCGGTCGAGCAGGCTGACGGAACTTTCCTGAACAGGTCAAAGTATGCCGTTGAGGAGCGCCGCGTGGACCAGAATGATGTGAATGTGGCTGCAAATGTAAAATGGACGGCAAGCAATCTGTTCACTCTCACGGGAGGAGCCAATTTCAAATGGAACCGCACGGAGTATTACAAGAAGCTTGACGACCTTCTCGGAGGTGACTATTACCTTAATATTGACCAGTTTGCGGAGCGCGATTTCGCGTCTTCTCCTACAATGATTCAGAATGATCTGGATTATTATCTGGAACACGGCACTGCAGAGCAGATAGGCCGCGGAGGCAAATACGGATATGACTACTATGCTCATGTGCGCAATGCGGGTGTGTGGGCCAACGGAACGTTCACTCACGGAGGTCTTGCTGCAAATGTGGCTTTGGAGGCCGGGTATACAGGTTTCTGGAGGGAAGGACTTCTTCGCAAAGGTCTTTTTGCAGGTCTTGACGACAATGGACAGGAGATTTTCTATGACGGAAAGAAACTGACTTCGTATGATGCTGACGGAAAGGTGATTTCTTCAAAAGGTGATTCTGAGAAGGCTCAGTTCCTGACATGGTCGGCAAAGCTGGGAGCAAGTTATGCGTTCCAGGGCGGTCACAGGCTTTATGCCAATGCGGGATATTATACCGATGCGCCTACGTTCTCGCAGTCATTCATTTCTCCAAGGACGAGAAATACGCTGATTCCTAATCTGGAGACGTCCAAGACCATGTCTGCCGACATCAATTACAGCTATAGCAACAATGGCTATGATTTGCGTGTGACCGGATTCTGGACCAAGATAATGAATCAGACCGACCTCATGAGCTTCTATGACGATTCGCAGAATTCATTTACCAATTTCGCGATGACCGGAATCGACCAGAGGCATATGGGAATTGAGCTTGGATTCCGTATCCCGTTCTTTCTTCAGGGACTGTCCCTTCAGGGTGCGCTCAGCCTGGGAGAGTATATCTATACTTCCACCCCGCGCATGACCCAGACGATAGACAACAGCGCTGCGGTAGTGTTCAACAACCAGCCTGTGACATACTGGAAGGAACATCCTATATATAAGAAGTATATGATTGACGGTGTGGAGACATATGAGGTTGACCTTGACGGCAATTATGTCGTTGAGAAAAACCAGAAGCATTATGTTCCGAGCACACCTCAGATAGCTTCGAGCCTTGCTTTCAATTACCGCACGAACTCATACTGGTTCTTCACTCTCGAAGGACAGTGCTTTGCCAATTCATATCTTGACATGAACCCTCTCTACAGGACAGACATGGCCGTGGCCGGTCCGGACGGCATAGCTACTCCGATTGAAATCGAGTATATGGCTGCCCAGGAGAAGTTCGACCCTGTTTTCCTGCTTAATGCGAGTGTGGGCAAGTCCTGGTATATCCAGCGCAAGTACAATTTCGGTTTCTCTCTCAATGTCAACAATATCCTGAACAGCAGGAATGTGCGTACAGGCGGTTATGAGCAGACGCGTCTGATTGACAGCAATAGCGGTGAGAGATACTACAGGTTCGATCCGCGCTATTTCTACATGAGCGGTGTCAATTATATGTTGAACCTCTATTTCAGATTCTAAGTTATGAAGACATTATATAAGATAGCTGCAGCGGTGCTGGCCTTTATGTCGGTCACTTCCTGCGATGAATTCACTCCGGTCTTTACGGGAAAATATCCTGAGCCGGGCGAATATGAGAAAGTCGAGATGACGCCTACCCATACGATAGCCGAGCTTGTGGCTATGTATAAGCTCGGTAAGCCTCAGGTCATAAAGGATGACATTGTGATTGCCGGCAAGGTCTCGACGTCTGACCGTACCGGAAATTTCTACAGGAGCTTCTACATCCAGGATGAGACAGGAGGAATCGAGATAAAGATAGGAAAGACCGGACTGTACAATGACTATAAGCCGGGTCAGACCGTGTATGTGAAGTGTGAGGGACTTACTCTCGGAATGTACGGGTACAAGAGCGGCAACTATGGCGGAAGCGGAATGGTGCAGTTGGGCTATGAAGACCCGACCGGCGATTATGAGACTTCGTATCTTGATGTGGCCCCTATCATCGACAGGCATATTTTCCGCGGAGAGTTCGGCGAGCCTGTTGTGCCTCAGGTTGTTACTGAGTCCCAGCTTCCCGGCAAGAATGACACGCAGGCTACTAACAGGTATGTCGGAAGCCTTGTGACTTTGAAGGGGCTGAGGTATGCGGAGGAAGTCTTTGCCCTGCTTTATCTTGACAGCAACAAGGACACGAAGCTTTCTTCAAACAGGGTGTTCCTTTCGAGGGATGACGAGGACGAGGACACATGGACATGGGGCATAACCACATGGGCCATGTCGAAGAACAAATATCTTGAATACCTTTCTTCCGGCGTATGGGACAAGGCGAAGGTAGGAAATGGCAATGACCAGAATTACGGTACTGTCGGAACGAACAAAGAGCAGATGATGAAGAATGCTTCGGCATATTCTGTAAGCCAGTATTTCACAATGGGCAACAAGGAAATCCAGATACGCACGAGCGGTTATTCCCGTTTTGCGGACACTGAAATCGACCCTGAAGTGCTCAACGGAAATAAGACCATAGATGTGACCGGAGTGATTACTCTCTACCAGGGCAGCATCCAGTTCACTCTGATTGACATAGCTGACGTTAAGGTCAATTAGGTCTCATCAGCAGATTCTTTGGGCAGCTTTCTGCC
>DBLW01000162.1:0-638 GCA_002298075.1 Bacteroidales bacterium UBA714
GCCTCATCCACAATTTATACACCGGGTCATTCCGCATGCCGTAGAACTGGCTCTGGCGATACCTGAAAGCAGGATTGTCGATCTCATCAATCTCAGGAAGAACGACATCTTTGGACTTCGTGAGCGAATACTCATTCTCACCCCAGTAGCTGACTCCGAGATATTTTTCCAGCAGTGTGACCACGCCATAAATGCTGCCCTTGTCACCGCCGCCCGCAATTCTCAGCCTCCCGTCTCCGGTAAGCAGGCGGAAGCCGTCCTCTTTAAGAACCTTCTCCCCTTCCTGGCTTTCGCTGACATCATACAAGGTATCAGTCATACCGTTTCCGATAAGCACATCGCCTTTGCGCAGGAATTTGCCCACCTCATCGGCAGGAACAACAGGGAGAACCGCCCCGCTTATCCTCTGCACAAAGTCCTGCAACAATACGGCAGCCACCGAATCCGGCTTCTGGTCTGTAGTAACGATAATCCTGGATTTGACCTTTCCGTCTCTGACCATTGTCATCTGGGCAGAAACGTCCGCAGCAATAAACAAGGCCGCCGCGGCAATAAACAAAGTTATTTTCTTCATTATGCTATAATTACAGTGCTATCTGCAAATATAGCAAAAGTTGAGAGCAGAGGGAAAATTTATT
>DBLW01000162.1:972-5517 GCA_002298075.1 Bacteroidales bacterium UBA714
AAATTTATTTTCACTCTGCCGAAACCAAGCGTATATATGAGCGTCAGCTCAAATATAGCAAAAGTTGAGAGCAGAAGCGACCTCACCTCAACCAAACCACAGCACCTCACAACCAACCACCACAACAACACGTTCTGCAAACCAAGAAACCGAGAACCATCTCCCCTCCACGCAAAACGGTTTAAAGAACCTTCATATTTTTTACCGAATTACACAAAAACGCAATTCGGTGTAAAAAAAGCCGTTTTCTTAAACCGAATCCAACAAATGAAGACCACCCAACTTTGCTGAGCCAATCTCCACTAACCCAAAAACTGAAAACAGCCGTATTTAAAATAAAGCAGCGATTTTTTCCAAAAACGACAAAGCAGATACCAACTGCAACATTTCCCAATCCGGTCTGACGAAAATTGACACCCGGTGATAATATCCGGTCAATATTCAAACAGGCGGGCAAACCGTACAAAACATGTTTTTACGCATAAAATCAAGAAACAGAAAGAGCACATGCAACATTTCAGAAAAACATGCATCATATATTGATTATTATATATAATGTACCGCTTATATGATTACAGAATCAACTAAACCGACATTTTCAATAGTAATACCTGTATTCAACACAGAAAAATACCTTAAAGAATGCGTGGAAAGCATTCTTAACCAGGCTTATGACAGCTATGAAATCATACTGGTTGATGATGGTTCAAAGGATTCGTCATTACAGATATGCAGAGAATACGAAGCCAGGGACAAACGCATCAGGGCCATTCACAAGGAAAACGGAGGCGTAAGTTCGGCAAGGAACACCGGAATTGAACTGGCAAAGGGGAAATACATAACATTCATCGACTCAGACGACTGGTTCCGCCAGGGCGCGCTCTCATTCGCGGCACAGAGGCTGTCAGAAACAGGCGCCGATGTCCTCGCATTCAGCATAAACAGGGTTACAAAAGCGAAATCATACACATACACAACCCTCGAAGACTGGACGGGATGCATAAAAGAAATCACATTCCCGCTTGCCATCGGAGGATATTTTTTCCTGCTTGAGACGATAAAGAACAACAATATCAGATTCGTGGATGGACTTGCCTACTCCGAAGACAGGGTATTCCTTTATGCTCTTGCCCCGTTCTGCAAAAAACTCAGCACATGTCCGCAGACATATTACATGTACCGGGAGAACACAAACGCGGCCACAAGCAGCAAAAACGGCAAAGTCATTATGGAGCACCAGTTCCGCGCGACAAAATATCTGCTGTCAATGGCAAAGGACCCTAAACATTCAGACTTCTGCCAGCAGCTCACAAAGCATTCTGTCAAGACAATGAAATGGGGCATATACGCAATCCTGAACAATCAGCCAAAACAGGAAAGGTACATGAAGAGACTGTTCATCGACCTGTTCAAGAACGAATACAAGCATCCTGAGTTCACATATTACAAGCTATACCTTTCAAGGCAATATCTCATAAAGAGACAACGCTTCACAAGCAAGCTTAAAAGAATGTTCTACAAGTATTCCTATACTACAAGCTCATTATAAGATTTCTCCATTGCCCGCCTATAGGGCCAATGGAGAATTTCTTTGAGTGCGCGAACGCATTTCGGGACATCTCCTCCCAATAGCTTCCGTCATCCATCAAAGTTTGGACGGCAGAAGCCATTTTGTCCGCATCACGTTTTTCTACAAGCACGCCAGCCCCCTCCGACACGACATCGCGGACACCGGCACTTATGTCAACAGCGACAGGTACGACTCCGAATCTCGCCCCTTCAAGCAAGCACATTCCGAACCCCTCAAAATCTGAAGCCAGCAGAAGAATCTTGGCTCTCTTATAAAAGCGTCCCGGTTCAACGGCATACCCGTCAAAAACGACATCCCCAATGCCAGAATCCCTTACCTTAGCCTCAAGGGCCTCCCTTGCCGGTCCATCTCCGACGATCCTGAATTTCCATCCGCCCCTGTCCTTGATTCTTGACCATACATCAATCAAAAGAGAAAGGCCCTTGTCATGGCTCAGACGGCCTACATAAAGCACCTCATCAGCTCTTAAGTCTCCCGGAAGAGGAACTACATCAGCATATTTAAGAGGACACGGATTAGGAATCGCCACAACTTTTTCACGCCACTTTTCCAATTTGTATAACGAGACAAAGCTGTCAACATATCCGTCAGACAGCAATACTATCCTGTCGCCTTTCGAACAGGCCCTCTTGAAGGAATCCGCAAAAATGCGGTGATACTTTCTTCTTTTAAATTCCAAAACAGCCTCACCCAAGCCCAAAAACCAGTATAGTTTCCATTTGAGCTTCTTCTTGTTTCTAGCGTCAGAGACTTTCTTCAGGCCTTCGAATTCTATGAGTTCATAACCGGGCATGCCATGAAACGCAGTTATCACTTTGACATCCCTGTTTCTTTTTTTGTTGAGTACAATTCTGGTCAGATGCGAGAAGCCTCCTTGAGATATCACATGCGTGATTCCGCAGGCAGTTACAACTTCATTATAATATTCGGTAATAGCAGCCCTTTCGCCACTCTTGGGAATGAACACCCCTTTCAGGCACTCGGGAACCTCCATTCCCTCAGCCCTCTTAAGCGCAAACACATATATTTCCATATCCTTGCCGAGATATTCAATCAGATTTGCACTGACCGTCTCTATCCCCCCGAAACCGGGAAACTGCGGCATAAAAAACATCAAACGGACCATACCAAATTAAAAGTTGAAAACAGAACTTCTGCAAAAATACTAATGCTTTACCAAAAGTCCAAACGGTTCACACGCCGCCCGCTCCTGTTCCATCAAGGCCTGCTCAATCATCCCAAAGCCGCCCGAAGCCGAATATCCCGTAGCGAGAATCCTGGTGACCGGAGAGGGTGCGGCTTATCATTTGGGCGCCTATCACGCTGAAGGTTATGCCGTTCCCGCCGTACCCCAAGTCATAGAAGACCCGGCCGCCTTCTTTCCACGGGCCAATGAAAGGCAGTCCGTCATCCGTCGAGCTGAATGTTCCGCACCATGCCATCTCTGCTGTGAACGGGATGTCCGGAAACAGGTCGCGGAACTTTTTCTCCAATGTCCTCACTTTCCGGGCGAGCCTCCTGTCACGCCTTTTCGGGTCATAGAATCCGTCATCCTCCCCTCCCATTATTATCCTGTTCTCTTTCGTGGTGCGCATATAGACATAAGGCTCTGCCGTCTCCCATATCAGCGCACGTCCCGGCCAAAGCTGCCTCTCATCCACAGGATGCGACACAAGGGCATATGTCGAGGTCAGTTTCATCACTTTTTCCGGAAGGAACTGCCCCGCCTCAAACCCTGCTGCCACGACCACATATCTGCATTTGACCGTATGTCCGTCCATATCTGTCAGAATGCAGCCGCATTCATCCTGGCTGCAATCGGAAATCTCAGTATGAGTATATACCCTCAGGCCGTTATGCCTCATGTCATAGTCCAGAAGCCCTGTGGCAGCCTTATATGCATCCACTTCCGCTGACTCGCAATTGCAAAGCGCCCCCGAAAATGTATGCAGGCCATATTTCTCCAGAAGTACCTCACGTGAAACAAGCTCAGCCGGCAAGCCGTGCCTTGTCCTTATTTCATATTCTTTCGCTATTATTTCCTCTCCCTTGGAATCGCTCGCATAAAAAATGCTCGGCCTACGCACGAAATCCGCCTGCACTGAAGTTTCCTCCAGTATCTTCCCGAGTTCAGTAATGGAATCCAGGCACGAACGGTATGCGGTCACGGCCTTGTCCTCCCCAATCTTCCCGGCAAGCTTATGCAAAGGAAGGTCTATTTCATATTGCAGCAGGGCCGTGCTCGCGGCAGAACTCCCTGTGGCTATGCTCCGTTTGTCAATCACACAGCAATCAAAGCCTGCTTTGCACAATTCATGTGCGGCAAGCGCCCCGGTTATTCCTGAGCCTATGACAGCGACATCCGCAGTCACATCATGTTTCAGAGGATTGTAATAATCATACAGACGATTCTTTATTATCCAATATGGCAGTCCCGAATGAAGTTTCATATCATTTTCAATTTAATGACATGGGCCTTAGGCAACATCCGCGCCACCTCCCCTCCCCGCCCGCAAAGAAAGACCACGGGAAAGTATCCATGAAATTCCGGTTCGAGATGGACAGGAGAGCTGGGATGCCACGAAGTGAAAAAATTGGACAATAATTTTACAGCCGTTGTAAAAATTCTTTACACTACGCGCTCAAAGCAGAAAAGACAAACAATTAAGAATCAAAGCTTTAAAACCTTTGGCACGGCAAATGTGCATTGACCTGCGGCCCGGCAGAAAACGAACATTAAAAACGGGCAAAAAAAAACAAGGACTATAACGACATAAGGAATGAACAAGGCAACATTAAGAATCGGTAAAATACTCTCGGCGCTGACGGCAAGCATGCTGCTTGGCACAAATGCGGCACATGCCGTGACAACATCCGCACAGGAAGAAAGCCAGGCTATCAAGACACAGTCGGATGGAAGCCAGGCAACTCACAAGAAACAGCAGACAAACCAT
>DBLW01000165.1:0-2794 GCA_002298075.1 Bacteroidales bacterium UBA714
CCGAGCAGCACGTCTTTCTCCCTGTAGCGCGCCTCCTCACCGATGGACTTGCCGTATAGGGCGGACATGTCCTCATTCCATGTAGCCGCAAGGCAGGTCAGCGCGGGGAAGGCCACGCATGAGTCATTGGTCCAGCCGGCCTGGTCCCACTCGTCCCAAAGCACCTCCGGACGTATTCCGTGAGGCCCGTCCGTACACCACAGCTCAGGTATCCCCAGACGCGGAACACCTGCGGAAGAGAATTTCGACTGCGCATGCAGCACCCTGACTTTCTCCTCAAGCGTCATACGTGAAAGCGCATCCTCGACGCGTTCCTCCAAAGGCCTGTCCACGTCAAGATAGACCGGACCTGCATTCCCGTTGCCCGCCTGGCCGCATGAAGCCAGAAGGACGGCACCGGCAAGCGGCACCAACAATGTCTTCTTCATTATCATAATGTTTCTGTTCAGTCAATATTGCGCACGGCCTCCTCAAAACTGTCTCTCGAGACACGCGCCTTGTTTTTTGTCTTAGCCCTGTAGTTATAAATCGTATTGGCGGAGTAATGCAGCAGAGACGCAATCTTGCTCGAGTCCGTAATGCCGAGCTTTATAAGAGCGAAAATCCTCAGTTCCGGCGTCAGGATGTCATCCCCCTTGGGCACTATAGCCGCCCCGTCAGCCAAAAGCGCATTGAACTTATCCACAAAATCCGGATACAGGTTCACAAACGTCTGGTCAAACATCTTGTAAAACTCCGATATGTCCTCGTCAATAGGCGGAAGCATTTCAATCTCCTGCACGACCTCCCTGGTCTTTCCCTGCCTTATGGCCTTGAGCACATGGTTCTTATATTGCCGCACCTTGCTTATGTTTTCCGAAACTATGCTCAGAAACAAGGCAATGTACTCCTGCTTTACCTTGTCAGCTTCCTGCATCCTGGCGTTGAGCGACACTAAGCGGCTGTTTATTGCCACAAGCTCATGGTTGCGGTCCTCAATCTGCACATATGACTCCTGAAGTTTCAGGCGTATCGAATCCAATATCTGCTGCCTTTTGAAAATGAAAAGCATCAGAAGGAGAAGCACCACAAGAAGCGCGGAAATGAAGACAATCATCAGAACCATGACACGCGTCGCCCGGGCATGTTTGAGCTGATATGCCTTCTCAATCTCCGGAAAGAACTGCGAAATCTGCCACGGACGCAGTTTGCCGTTGTATGAAAGCGCATCGCACATGCAATGGTCGGCCGCATAGCGGAAAGCCCGGTCGATGTCTCCCTTGGTGAACAGGATACGGGACAGAGAGTTCAGAGACGCATAGTCATTCGTGGCGCACATCACATCCGCGATTGCAGAGCGTATCAGCCACTCCTCATTCTCATGCCCGTCCGTGCCCTTGAACGAGTCCGCATAGAAATAGCAGGCCTTGGCATAGTCACGGGTGTTCTCCTGGGTCTGTTCCATCATCTTTACGGCATATGAGCGTGCCGCCTGCATGTCTCCCTCCGACTCAGCCTCTTCCCTCTTGAGATCGTACCACCCGAAAGTGCCCTCTTCCGTCACGGAAAGTAGCAGGTCACGGAAACTGTTCCTCTGCTTCCATTTCTCATCCGCGGAGATTCCCTTGGAAGTATAGGCCATTATCTCGCCCCACCATACATGGGAGGCGTCATAATATTCCCTCAGCATCTGAGGCGGGACTGTCCGTCCGTCATAGCGGTTCAGGATGTCACCGGCCTCGACACTGTAGCCTGCCATCACATACGACTTCACAAGCTGGAAGTCCGTATCCATGATTTTGAGAGAATCGCCCAGCAGTTGGGCGATTCTCCGGTTCTTCTGCAAATATACAAGTGTAGAGTCAAAGCTGTGGGCGCTGTATCCTTGCGCAATCCGCCTGTTTATTCCATATATCTGCTCCAGGTCATTCTGCTCCGAAAGCACGTCCTTGAGAACCTGCATCCTGTCACGGAAATATCCCTGATAGGTTTCTTTCTGGCCGAGAACATTGTCGAGCTTCTCCAGAAGGACATTGTCACCGGCACGGGAGCATGAACATAGGACAGCCACGTAAGCGGCCATACAGAAAAACATGTGTTTCATGAGACATTGCGGTTAGTATGCGCAAAGATAATAAGAAGCCTTATTTTTTCACAAGGTCAACGGTACAATTGAATTTTCCGCCCGTAAACCCGGCATTGTCAGCCCTCACCGTCATCACATACATCGCTCCTTTCTCAAGCTCCACGCCTTCCGCAAGCTCAATGTTGCCCGGAACACGTATCAGCTTCGCGGCCCCGTCAGTCAAGGTTACATCTCCCATCTCGTCTCCCCAGCCTGCCTGACCGAAGAACTTGATTGACAGATAGTCATATCTGAAGCGGCCTCCCATAGTCACGCCGTCGGTTTCTTCAACCGCAAGTCCGGAGAACTGATAAACCCCGTCCTCAATCTCCGCCATGGTTATAAGGGCTCCGCTCTCCCATGCGAGCTGGCTTGTCATCACAGGATGGGCAAGTCCCCATGCCATGACGGTGATGGCACCTTCATCCTTGAATGTGGCCGCCTTTCCGTCCTGTTTCACTCGCCTTACGGTAACGAAACCGGCATCAATATCCATCTCTACAGAATACCATCCTTCTACGGCATTGAATTTCAAATCACTGCCGGAACCCGTGAAATGGTCAGGGTCAAAATACCAGTCAGCAAGGCCTTCTATACCTGAGAAGCTGACGGCATCACCTTTTTTCAGTGACATGGCAGAGACTTTATAGATGCTTCTCGAGAGCCTGTCGGCCTTTGTCCCGTTCACCG
>DBLW01000165.1:3198-20145 GCA_002298075.1 Bacteroidales bacterium UBA714
CCCTGGCGAAGATCAAGCGTAAACCTGTAGGCCTTCTTGTCGGCAAGAGCGGCCCCTGAAGCGATGTTGATGTCACCTGAATCCGTCATGACGAACACTCCCGCACCGTCAAATGAAGCAAAGTCAGCTTTCGTAAATTCGCCTCCCCAGCCCATCTGGTGATATATTTTCAGAGCAACGCCGTCCTTTATCTGTCCGCCAACATTCAGTGTGAACTGATATACCTTAGGAGAAACCTGGGCAAAAGCATATGCCCCGTCAGTCGTGTTCCAGGACGGCCCTATGACAGGCTTTCCGAAATTCTGCCCGATGGCCCACACCGCGCCGTCGCATCCGCCGCCCAAAGAGAGAGTGTTTCCGAGAGCGTCACAAGGAAGCACTTTGATAAAGGTATTCTTGAAGTCGGCCACGAACTTATAATATCCGTCAACCGCATCGAAAGTGACATTCTTGTCATCATCCACCGTAAAGAAATCCGGATCAAGGTCCCAGTCCGCAATCCCGTCAATATGAGGGAACCTCAGGCCAAGTCCCTGACGCAAGCTGTAAACTGCCTGCGGAGACTGCTCCGAAAGGTCAAATTCCTCCGTCACGACATATTTGAAAGGCGCAGCCTCAAGGCTCATCAGGTCAACGGAAACAGTGTACTGTCCGGGAATCGTGGCCGAGAAAGGTATCGGATTCTCATTTCCGGCCGAAAGCGCAGAGCCGTCCCAGCCCAATGAGATGACCTCACCTTCCGCATTTACAGCAGGAGTGGTCACGAAAGCCTTGAGGAGAGACGGAAAATCAGCCGTCACCTCGTATCTGTATCCCGAAGTCCTCTTCATCTTCCATGTGCCCTCCCCGTCCTGGGCACAGAGAGCAAGTTCCGGGAAATCCGGACGCTTAAGGCTGACATAGAGGGTGTCATATGTCAATCCCATGCCCACATTCTGAGAAGCGAACACAACGGAAGCGATTCCGTCCGGAATATCCTTGTAGAGAGGCGCGGTCAGAGAACCCTCGTATGTACCGTTCTCCTTTGTCCTTATCACGGTCTCACCCACCTGCGCATCGTCATAGTAAAGACGGGCCTTCAAAGTGGAAAGCGCGAAATCATCATCGCTGACAGTCACGGAAAATTTCAGGTCCGCTCCCATATAGGCAGACTCCGTGCAGCTGTTCACGATCATATCGGGCCCCTTGTCAGCAAGTGCAAGCTCAGGGGTCTTCATGCACGACACAAGTGCCGCAGCCCCGCAAATGAGCGTCATCGAATATTTTATATATCTGTTCATGTGTTATGTCTTTGATTCTTTGTTTTACCGTATGCGGGCACTCCGTCACTCATGCCACAGAAGCGAAGCGATACATTTGCCCGGCACGGTATATTTGACAGTGAATTTCGTGTTGGCGAACACAAGCTGCTGCCCGTCCGCATTCCTGTTGCACAGGAGCACGCCCACTGAGCCGTCCGGATTGAGGAACATGCCGCATTCAAGGCCTGAAGGCAGCTGGAATCCTCCTGTGGACATCATCCTCGCGCCAGGCTTTACGACAGCGCTGGCATGAGCCACATTGTACCAGTGGGTATTCTTTGTGATTGTGCTGTAGTCGGACGAATTGATTGTGACTCCGCCGAAGCATGTCTTGCATGAGCCGTCATGAGGGCTGTAAGGGCCTTTCTTGTCGTCAAGCATGAGGTTCCACAATGTCACTCCCTTGCCCCCGCGCCTGAGCGTTCCGAGGAAAATGGACGAAAAGTCATCCACAAGGCATCTTTCGAAATTGTAGTTCCACTCCCCGATGGAGGCCTCGGTAAAATATATGTCCTTCTCAGGGGCTGACGCACGGATATTGTCAAGTTCCGACACTGAGCCGCCGTAGCTGTGCCATGCGGAACCGGCAGCCCATCTGACAGCCTCAGGGTCCGCATAGATGTTCAGCGGGTAATTCTGCTGGCCGGTCTTGTTGTCATAGTTGTAGTTGTGGTCGAACAGCAGAATCTTCACGTCCCCCAGGCCGGCCTTGTCCATTGCAGGTCCGAGCACTTTCAGGAATGCAGCCTGGTCTCTCCAAGGCATATACATCGACATGGAGTTTCCGTGGTTCAGAGGCTCATTCTGCATCGTTATGGCGTGGATGTCAAACCCTTCGGCCTGCATCGCCTTTATCCACTTCACGAAATACCCGGCATATGCCTGATAGCACGAAGGCTTGAGACGGCCGCTTGTCCATGAATCGAAACTCCTTTCCAGGACTGCATTGTCATCCCCCTCATAACCCCATGAGCCGCCGCCTTTCATCCATTTCGGACAAGACCATGGCGAGCCTATTATCTTGACGTCAGGGTTTATTTCATAGATTTCTTTCAATACCGGAAACAGATAGTCCCTGTCCTCGGCATGCACCGCGAAATTCTCCAGACCCGGAGTGTCGCACCATGTATAATTGTCCCTGAGACAAAAATCGGATGCACCTATCGCCACGCGAATCAAGCTTGAACCAGCTCCCTTGTCTTTGGAGAATGTCTCCGCGAGAAAAGCAGTGCGGTCTTCCTTGCTCATTTGCAGCAAGTTATAAGCCGTGGCAGTAGTTATTGCCAAGCCGAAGCCGTCAATCTGCGGAGAAGCGGAATTCTTGTCATATGTAACCTGATACGGAGACATGCTGCCCGGTTTCCCGAAATCGAAGCCGCTTGCCTCGAAAAGTTTTGAGCCGTCACAAGTTGTCACATAGGCAATGACATCCTTGCCTGAGGGCTGAGGAGTCTCTGGCCCTGCAGGCTGAGGCCCGTCTTCCGGCTTCTCGGTCGTGCAATTGCAGGCGCACATTCCAGCCATCATTGAGAAAAGCAATATCCTTGTAAATTTCATATTCAAATCTTTTTAAGAGGGTGCCTTGCAGCATGCACCCCTCCTCATTACACATCAATATCCGGCGTTCTGGACAAGACTCGGGTTTTTGTCAAGCGCAGTCTGAGGTATAGGCATCAGGACGGTCTCTTCAGACAGGGGGAACCTGCTCTGCCAGTACCTGTCCTTGCCCGGCATCGCATCATGGACCGCTTTTGCCTTGTCAATCCCGTGACGAAGAAGGTCAAAGAAACGGAATCCCTCGAAAGCAAGCTCCAGACGTCTCTCATGCAGAATCGCCTCAATCATCTCATCGCGGCTCTTAGGGCGCGATATGCCTTTCAGACCGGCCCTCTGACGTATCCTGTTCACATACTCTGTCGCTCCGTCATAGTCGTCCGCCATTGCAAGAGCCTCGGCATGAAGAAGATAAATCTCTCCCAGGCGCATAAGGATGGTGCTGGATGCATTGGTCGGACACTTGTGCATGAAAGCATATTCGCTGCCCGGCCAATAGTTAGACCATGAGGCCTCGTCAATTATGATGCAGGCGTTCTTCCTCACCACATCCCCCTCGGCATCATATGCCGCAATCAGGTCACGGGACGGAGTTATCCATTTAATCCACGAATAGCTGTCACTCGGGTTGTATGCATTCCTGTGGAACATCATCCATACCCAGTTTCCGCTGCTGCGTGTCCATGTCACCTCGAAAATGGATTCGGAAGTGTTGCGTACCGCATCAGTCTCGTCATATGCCCACATCTTGGCATAGTCGTCCACCAGCGAAAAGCCCATCGATTCCACAGCCTCGCAATTCTCCGCCACCTTGGCCCAGTCGCGCGCGGTCTCCTCGGCATATATCCTGGCGAGCATCCCGTGAGCGAAAGCCTTGGTAAAGAGGAACTTGTCAGAATGGCTTACATCCGGAGCGTTAAGGCAGGCGAACTCCAGTTCCTTGATTATCCGGGCATAGATGTCCGCCCTCGCTGTCCTTGACGGGAAGTACGCGTCATAGACCTCTTCAATATTTTCCGCAGTTATGGCAGGAGGGATGGTGTTGACAAGAGGAATGTCACCCCAAATCTGCGACATCTGGAAAAGCAGCCAGGCCCTCCAGCAGTATGCCTCGGACTTCCATTCCCCGTATTCCCTGTCTGTCATGGAAGCGTCCGCCTCCTTTATGCGGTCTATGTTGCAGATTATATTGTTGCAGTTGCTCACCTGCGAGAGATACCAGTCCCAGTCACGGACCACATTCTTGTTCTCAGCGTCCTGCTTGTTGGCCTCTATGGCCATCAGCTCACCGGTACCGGGATTTCCGCCATATGCATTGTCGGCACGGCACTCGGCATAGACCAGCCAGTCAAGGTATCCTTTCTCCTGGATATCCTTCGTCCAGCTGGCATAGATTGCGTCACGGAGTCCTTTCATGTCCTCCCTTGTGGAATACTGCGATTCGTCCGTATTCTCGTCAACCTTCACGTTTCCCTCGCTGTACCCTGTCTCCGGAAAGAGGTCCAGGTCGCAGGAAGAGAGGGCTGCAAGGCAGATAAGCGCAGTTGTGATATATGTCTTTTTCATTTTTCCTCTGATTGATTTATAAATTCCTCATGAAAGCAAATGTCAGAATTCGATGTTCACACCGAACAGGACGGTCTTGACGCAAGGGTAGGTTCCCCAGTCGATGCCCATGTTCGTTGCACTCGACCACTGGCTCATCTCGGGGTCATAGCCGGAGTATTTTGTGAACGTGACCATGTTGTCAAGCGTCACATACGGCCTTATGCTCGAGATATTGGCTTTCTTGAGGGCAGGATGACGTATGTCATATGCAAGGGTGATATTCTTGATTTTCAGATACGAACCGTCCTCGACCCATCTGGTGGAAGCCTTGAGGTTGTCAAGTTCTCCGGCTTTCGGGATGTCCGTAACCTGTCCGGGAATCCTCCAGCGTCTTACAGCATCTTTAATCTGGTTGCTTCCGTTGTACATTCCTATCATCTCTATGCGGGAGGCATTGTAGATGTCATTTCCGACAGAGCTTGTCAGCAGGATACTCAGGCTAAGGCCTTTCCAGCTTACTGTGTTGGTCATTCCGGCTGTAAACCAAGGATTGGCATCACCGATATAATGCTTGTCTGCGACATTTATCTTGCCGTCATTGTTATAGTCCTCATATATTACCATTCCCGTCTCAGGGTCAACTCCGAGGGCCGTATAGCCCCAGAACTGCGAGAGAGGCCTTCCAGGAGTCATCCTCACGACATATTCGCTAAGGGCCTCAGAGGTCTGGGTGTAGTAATAAACTTGCTGGAGGTCGAGTTTCTCGAGCCTGTTGCGGTTCATGGAGATGTTGAAATCGGTGGTCCAGCTCCATCCGTTCTTCTCGATGTTCACGGAATTGACGGCAAGCTCCACTCCCCAGTTGGACATCTCGCCCTCATTGCGGAATATGTCCGGATTCGGGGCAGGAAGCGGAACGCTCATCAGCAGGTCCTTCGTATATTTGTAGTATCCGTCCAAGGTGACGTTCAGGCGGCCACGGAACATCGACCAGTCGATTCCGACATTGGCCTGTGAGGTTGTCTCCCATGTGAGGTCCTTGTTGCCGATATTGGATTTGCCTCCGAGAGTCGGGGTTGCGTCAGCATATTTCTCATCAGTCCAGTCATAATAGTTGGTATGATACTGCTGCACCCACGCGTAGTCCGCAAGTCCGGACTGGTTACCCTGCTGTCCCCAGCCGGCGCGTATCTTCAGGTCGCTTATCCAGCTCACGTCCTTGAGCCAGTCCTCTGAGGAAAGGCGCCATGCAGCCGATACTGACGGGAAATAGCCCCATCTGTGGCCAGGGGCAAGCTTTGAGGAGCCGTCGGCACGGAAGTTCGCGGTGATGTAGTATTTGCTGTCGAAGTTGTATGACACACGGGCGAGGTAAGACATGATGGCCCATTTGGCATAGCCCTGAGACTGGCCTCTGAGACCGCCCTTGTTTCCTCCGTTGATTCCGAAGATGGCGTTGCCGTAGTCAGGCGAGAAATGGCTGCGTGAGCCTGTGAGGTTTTCCCATCTCGAGGTCGTGGCAGATGTGCCGGCCATAGCCTCGAAATTATGCTTGGCATCCCATGTGTTGTTGTATGTGAAGATGTTGTCATATACCATCCTCATGTCGTCAGCCCTTTCCGAAGAGGCCGTTCCATGCTGAGTGCGGCCGTAAGATGTCTTGATAGGGTCGAGGAACGAGTAGTTGTGGGTCCATCTGCGGTCCATGGAGACTGTGGACTTGAACTGGAAGGTCTTGTGGAACTTGATTGTGGCATGTCCGGTGAGCAGCAGGCGGTCCGTCTGGTTGTAATTGTTTTCCGTTCTCGCAAGGTTCTCTGACGGAGTCGTGAGGTTGGCTCCGTAGAACTCGGTCCAGTACCAGTCCGGATTGGTCTCGCTCCAAGGTTTTGCGTATGTCGGGGTGTTGATGACGGAAAGTACGACGCCGGCACGGCTTGAGCCTGTTCCGGATATGATTCCGTTGTTCCTGTAATGCGAATAGGCAACGTTTGCGCCTACGTTTATCCAACTGAACAAGTCGGAGTCAAAGCTGGCCTTCATGTTGAACCTCTTGTTGTATGCGACCGGAAGTATTCCCTGCTCATCGGAATATCCGCCGCTGAGGTAATATCGCATTTTGTCAGTGGCATTGGATACGGAGAGCTGATAGTTCTGGTTGATTCCGGTCTTGTATGTTTCCTTGAACCAGTCGGTCTCGTCTTTGAGGCCGTCCGGCAGGCTCACTACGCCGATTTCATCCATAAGGTCCTTGTACTCGGCGGCATTCAGGACGTCATATGTCTTTGCGACATTGGCAAGTCCGACGGAAGCGTTGAAGCTGATTTGCGGTCCTTTGCTCTTTTTGCCCTGTTTTGTAGTGATGAGCACGACTCCGTTTGCGGCACGCGAGCCGTATATGGCAGCCGAGGATGCGTCCTTCAGAATCTGCATAGTCTCGATATCCTGAGGCGAGAGGTATGCTATCGCATAGTTTCCGGTTCCCACAGGCACGCCGTCAACCACATAGAGAGGGTCGTTGGATGAAGCGATTGAAGAAGCTCCGCGCACACGCACGGTCATTCCGCTTCCGGGAAGTCCGCTTGTCTGCTGCACTGTCACACCTGCGACTTTTCCCTGGATGAATCCGGAAGCCTCTGTGACTGGACGCAGCTTCATGTCTTCGTTGGAGACAGTGGAAACGGCAGTAGTGAGGTCTTTCTTGCGGACTGAGCCATAGCCTATGGCCACGACAGCGTCAAGCGCGATTGCTTCCTCTGCGGAAGTTACATTGATTACGGCACGGTTGCCTACTTTCTCGACAATCGTCTGATAACCAAGGGAGGAGAATTCCAAGTTTGCCCCACCCGAGGAAACATTCAGCTGCCAGTTTCCATCGGCATCAGTGGTGGTACCGTTTCCGGTCCCCTTTTCCATAACGGTCATTCCGATTACCGGCAGTCCGTTCTGGTCCACCACCGTACCTTTTACAGAATGCTGCTGGGCATGGATAGCCATGCTTGTGAAAAGCAGCACCACCATAGTCAGATATTTTCTCATACGGTAGAATTTAGTGATTATTAATAATGGTCAGTTTTGCGTGGTTTGCGCCGGTTGCCGTCCGGGTTTTGTACCGCAGCCTGATGTCCCGGCATGTCCGCCCGTCTTTCAGAAAGGTACCGGAAACCTGCATTCCGGCTTTCACCATGACAAAATTATGAAAATCGTCATGCATCCTGTCGCAGATGAAATTAAGAAGTGGAAACACACGCGTTTTCCATTTGTCATATATTATTGATTATCAAAAACATGCACTCACCTAAACAAAGTGCCTAAAGTGGACGGTAGATATGGCTTTATAAGCCTTCATCCCCCTTGAAGACGCCTTGAACAAGGGCGGAAAGAGCGGGCAGTTGCCATCTGGGCGGAGAATTTGGAACAGCTTTTGGTATATCGGCAACCTCCATTAAATTTTTATTTGACCATGAAAGATGATGTTTACAGGCTTCCCTCTGAAGAAGTATGCAGACAATACGGATGCGACATGGAGAAGGGCCTTTCCTCTGAAGAAGCACGCAAAAGGCTTGAGCGCGACGGCTTCAATGAATTTACCAGAAAGAAGCATACAAGCTTAGCCGTAAAATTCCTGAACCAGTTCAAGAGCTTCATGATTCTTGTGCTTATAGCAGCTGCAGCCGTGTCCGGAATAGTGGGAGTAATGAACGGGGAAGGATTTACGGATGTCATCATAATTCTTGCAATCACTGTCGTAAATGCGATAATAGGAGTGTTCCAGGAAACAAAGGCGGAAAAGTCCCTGGACGCGCTGGAGCAGATGTCCGCGCCTCATTGCAAGGTTGTGCGTGACGGAGACGTGCATGTCATAGCCACTCGCGAGCTTGTGAAAGGCGACCTTGTGGTCATAGGCACAGGCGACACAGTCCCGGCCGACATCAGGCTCACGGAAACGTCCAATCTGAAGATTCAGGAGGCGGCTCTCACAGGAGAATCAGTGCCGGTAGAGAAAGACAGCGAACCGATAGCCCGGAACGAGGGAGAAGAGCCGGAGTCCTCCGTTTCCGTTCCGGTGGGAAACAGGAACAATATGGCGTTCGCCTCATGCGGAGTCACATACGGACACGGGCGTGGAATTGTAACTGCTGTCGGGAAAGACACTGAAGTCGGCAGGATAGCGTCCATGATACAGTCTGTTCCGGACATGAAGACCCCCATGCAGCACAAGCTTGACAAGCTCGGCAAATTCCTTGCGATTGCCGCATTGGCAATCTGCGCTGTCATGTTCGCGACAGGAATGCTTTACGGGAAAGACATGCTTTCGATGTTCATGACATCTGTCTCACTTGCAGCGGCAGCGATACCGGAAGGACTTCCGGCGGTCTCCACCATCGTGCTTGCAATCGGTGTGCAGAGGCTTGCAAAAAGGAACGCCATTGTGCGCAATCTGCCTTCAGTGGAGACTCTCGGGAGCACGACTGTCATATGCTCGGACAAGACCGGCACACTGACACAGAACAGGATGACCGTGACTTCGATATATTCTTGCGGGAATGTCCGGACGCTGCCCGGATTTGACGGGGTGGCAGGGACAGAACTGACGGCAGGAGCAGAACTTTCGACAGCGGCAGACATGGCGGCAGCGGAAGGAGAGCGGACGGGATACGGCGTCAGCCATGCGGAAAAGCTTCTGATACGTTCTGCCGTGCTTGCGAACGACACGGCGATTTCAGGGGAGGAAGGCAGTGAGCAGACCCTCGGAGACCCTACCGAAACCGCATTGGCAGACCTCGGACTGAAATTCGGCATAGACAAGGAAGAGCTTGACGGCTTGCTTCCCCGTGTGGCGGAAATTCCTTTCGACTCGCAGAGAAAACTTATGACTACTGTCCACAGGCTTCCGGAAGGAGGTTTCCTTGTGGCGGCAAAGGGAGGGCTGGACGAGCTACTTGAATGCTGCACGAGGATTGAGTGCAGCAGTGGGGTGCGTCCGCTGGAGAGCAAGGACAAGGAGGATGCGGCAAGGGCAAATCGTGAAATGGCGGGCCACGCATTGAGGGTGCTTGCAATGGGATATGCCCATATTGATTCCATTCCTGAAGAAATCAGTTCCGAGACCATAGAGAAAGACCTCATATTCTTAGGCATGACAGGAATGATTGATCCTCCGAGAGAGGAAGCCAAGGCAGCCGTGGCCAAATGCCGCGCGGCGGGAATAAGGCCGGTAATGATAACAGGGGACCATCTGATTACAGCAGAGGCGATAGCGCGGTCCTTGGGCATAATGAACGACGGAGACATGGCTTTGTCCGGAGATGAAATCGGACAGATGACTGACAGTCAGTTGCGCAAGGCGGCTGAGCATACGTCCGTATTCGCCCGCGTAGCTCCGGAGCACAAGATGAGGATTGTAAAGGCTTACAAGCAGAACGGGAATGTGGTGGCGATGACGGGAGACGGAGTGAATGATGCCCCGGCATTGAAATTCGCCGACATAGGGGTTGCGATGGGAATTACGGGAACAGATGTTTCAAAGGAAGCTGCTGACGTAGTGCTTGCAGATGATAATTTCGCCACCATAGTCTCGGCTGTCGGAGAGGGGCGAAGAATTTATGACAATCTGATGAAGTCCATCCAGTTCATGCTTTCGACCAATCTCGGGGAGATTCTCGTGCTTTTCATTGCGGTTCTGTGCAATTTGGCCACTCCTCTGCTCCCTGTGCACATATTGTGGATTAATCTGGTGACTGACAGCTTTCCTGCCCTCGCGCTGAGTTTCGAGCCGGCCGAGCAGGGAATAATGGAGAGGCGTCCGATTGACCCGAAGCAGGGAATCATCACACGGGGCTTCTCGCTCAAGGTTCTGTTCCAGGGAATGCTGATAGGAGGCTTGTCTCTTGCAGCCTATTTGATTGGAATGCAGTCGGAAGCGGCGACATCTTCAGCCCAGGCCCTCGCCACAGCACGCACAATGGCTTTCGCAACTCTCGCATTCTCGCAGATGAGCCTGATTTTCAGCATAAGGAGCGGCATGAGAAACGCATTCTGCAACCTGTTCAGCAACAAGTTCCTCTGGGGTTCGGTAGCCTTTGTTCTTGCAGCCATGCTTGTGGTCCTTCTCGTACCGGGAGTGCAGGCCCTGTTCAAGGTAACGTCCCTCACCCCGGTACAATGGATACAGGTAGCCGGCCTTTCCGCATCCGCCATGTTCATAAACGAAATCATGAAGCTGTTTGCAGCCATGTCCAAACGCCTCCGCAGTAGCAGCTTGTGATTTTACTCTGTGGCATCCACCCAGAATGCCATTTCGGTGGATAGAACATTATTTTCAGCTCTCCTATCCATCCCCAGTCGGAATTTCATGGATACAGCCACGTGGTCTCTATACTTGTACCGGTTGTCATGTGACACAAACACCCAACTTACTACAAATCAAATGCACAAAGACGGGAATGCGGAATCGCATTCCCGTCTTTGCTTAATCCATTACTAACGATTTCGCTTTTCAATCTACGGTCTGGCACATGGAGCATAAGGCACAGCATATCATGATTTTACAAGAAAACGATTCCCCTGATTTGGGGCATCGCATTTAAGCATTCCGATGATAGACAAGATGTTAGGTCAAAGGCATTAAGCAGCCGCAAAATGGCCGGAGAAAACATTAAGCCACAAAAGCCATGTCTTAATGCTTCCAGGCTGTGCAATAACTTGCAGCAACACTATATCGGAACAAGCGGAACAAGCGGACCATAAGTCAAATCCGGGTTTTATTGCCGGCAGTAATTGTGAATTTGGAACCAGCTTCTATGATGACATGAATAGATGCCGTTTACTTGATAATTCCGGGACAATTATTATCTTTGTCATGGTCCGGCAGATGGAGGATGTCATCATACGATTCAGAGAGCCATGTCAATGCCGGACAAAAAACATGTTGCCGTCTTTTATAAGCCATTTAAACTGGGTATAGTTGTATAATCACCATCAATCACACCTGGAACGGCAAGATAAAAATGAAGACATAAGAACCAATAAAAGCAACGGCAAATAAAACTGGCGACCAAGCGGAACAGCATGCCAACAATACACAACAGCCATAAACAACTGCATATGAAAAAGACACTAATAACTGCTGCCATAGCACTGCTGTCGTTGGCGGCATCCGGCCAGCCGTTCAAGGGGACATGGACAGGCAAACTGTCTGTGCAAGACATTGAGCTGACAATGGTCCTTCATATTGGAGATGCCTGTACCTTAGACGTGCCGTCACAAGGCGCGAAAGACATCCCGGTAGAAATCAACGGTACGGAATCGGCACAAGTCAAGCTTTCAATCCCGATGCTTGGAGCCTCATACGAGGGGCTGTATCTCAGCAATACTATTGTCGGAACTTTCAGGCAGGTGGGTATGGAGTTTCCGCTTACATTCAAGCGAGGCAAACCGGCAGCAAAGAGGCCTCAGACCCCGAAACCGCCTTTCCCATATGATACGGAAGAGGTCACGTTCACAAACAGCGACGCCGTGCTGAGCGGCACGCTCACAACTCCGCACGGCATGTCCGAAGAAACACCAATCGTTCTGATGGTGAGCGGAAGCGGCTTGCAGAACAGGGACGAGGAAATCTTTGAGCACAAGCCTTTCGCCATAATTGCAGATGTACTCGCAAAAAACGGAATCGCCTCTCTAAGATATGATGACAGAAGCTACGGCAAGTCAACCGGAGATGCATCAAATGCAACTACAAAGACATTCATGGAAGATGCACATGCAGGCGTGACTCACCTCAGAAGCCTCGGATTCAAGCACATAGGAATCCTTGGGCACAGCGAGGGAGGCACTATAGCATTCATGCTTGCCGCGGACGGGTTGGCGGATTTCATCATCTCGATGGCAGGAATGGCAGAGACTGGAGAGAAGACCCTGCTCGACCAGACAATCAGAATAGCAGTTCTCACCGGAATGTCCGGACAGGATGCTAAGGCATATGCTGAAAACGCAATATCCCATACAAAGGCAACCGGAAATGCATATATGCAATATCTGATGGCACTGGACCCGGCTCCATATATATCAGAAGTGAAATGCCCCGTACTTGCGATAAACGGAGAAAAAGACAGCCAGGTACTGTGCGAAAACCATCTGGCAGTCATCCGCACGCTTGTGCCGCATGCAGATACAAAAGCATATCCGGAACTGAATCATATGTTTCAGCATTGCACAACGGGACATCCGACAGAATACTACAACATTGAAGAAACCATTTCTCCGGAAGTGCCAGCAGACATTGCAGAATGGATAAACAGCCTGCATGCCAACAAAAACCAATAAATGGACTCAACAGCCGAAAGGCACAATAAAATTTTTATATCATGAACAGATTTCCCCTCGCCACAATGGCGATTCTGCTTCTCGCAGGCCTTGCATCATCATGCAAAAAACCAGAAGATTCACCACTGCCGCCTGTTCCGTCTCCGGGCGGAGAAGAAAATACAATAGTGATGGAAGACGCCACTGCCCTCCTTTATTATGGAGACAGGCAGACAGAAGGATTGTACAACTATTTCATCGGATTCTGCAGCACCCCGATTACCGGGGATGAAGACGGGTACCTGATCCCTTCCGGAGACGGATGCATGGTAAAACTTGATTTCTACAGCTCAGTTGCATCCGGGTCATGGCAAACGGCAGAGCTTCCGGACGGAACATACCTGCTGCAAGGAGAGGATGAGGAACTCTCCGACGGGATGCTTCACAACTATTATACAAGAATCGAGACCATAAAGGACGGGGCAGTAAAAAGCACGGATTTCACATCCGGTTCCGTGGAGGTCAGCAGCAGGGCATCAGCCAAAATCGTGAAAGGCACATTCAAGCTTGCCGACGGAAGCGACTTCATCTTCAGCTACGAAGGCGAACTTGAAACAGCCGACCCGGATGCAAGCGACATCCTTCCTCCTATGACCGAGCCGATTGACGTCAGAATGACTATAGCTATAGGAGCATATTACGGAGATGATTATGGCGTAGGTACAGACAGATATGAAATGGCGCTTACAAATGCCCCAATCAATTCTTCCGGAGACATAAGCGGAGCCGGATATACGCTTTTCCTGTCCTTATTCGACGAGCCGTCATCTTTCATCGGCCTTTCTGCAGGAACATATACGGTAAACGACACATATGAGGCAAAGACAATCGAAAAAGGAGAAATCATCCTTGACATTACCGGTTCATTTATAGTGAAATACAACACCAGCGGCGAGGCCGAGAATTTCTGCATGATAACAGGCGGCACAATGAGCGTAACGCCTTCCGGTACAGGATACACTTTAAATGCCGACCTCAATGGCGAGAACGGCCTGTCGGTCAAGGCCACATATAACGGCGAAATTGATTTTGAAGACAATTCATCATCCGGTTCCCTTTCACCGTCAACTCTCACCTCGGATGTGACATTCACATTTTCCGAGAACTCAGAAATGATGATAAGCTATTACGGGGACTATTACGAGACAGACACAGACAACTGGTACATAGAGATTGCGGACGAAAGCAGCTATGTCGTGATTGACCTCAACACTCCGGCCGCCGGTTTCTCGGAGACAATTCCGTTCCCGGAGTCAGGACAGTACAACATGACATTCGACTACGGGGCCGGCATGCTTCCAGGCTTGCTTTTGGACGGCGATTCAGCTATGGGGACATGGTATTTCGACCTTACTGACGAGTCTCTGTTCGCCTCTGCAATAGACGGAACCCTCAAATATTCCAAAGACGGTGACATTGATGTGCTGACCATCGAACTTGTGGACGAGAACTACAACCTTATTTCCGCAGTATGGAAAGGCACTTTCCCTCCTGCAAGTGACGGGTTCTCGGCAGCCGCTTCAAAAAAGAACATGGTCTCGAGAAAGGCCCCAATTGCCTGGAATATAAAAACAGCCGGAGAGGACACAAAGGCTGAAATTAAAGCCCTAAGGTCTTCTGTTCTGCGCTAAGCCGATAACGATTAAGATGGTCCGGATTAAAAAGTCGCGATGCGCCCGGGCCGGAAGTCCGAAACACCCCCATTAGGGGTCTAAAACTTAGTTTTCGGGGATTTATAAGGGCAGTTTTTCCAAAAACAAAGGGTGACTAAAAATTTACTTTTTGGTCACCCTCATGTAATAAGCACTATGTTCAAAGGCACTGCGGCACCATGTCAGCAAGCACTACCGCGGCCATCGCCTCCACAACAACCGGAGCACGCAAGGCAAAGCACGCGTCATGGCGGCCAGGCACAGAAAGATCAGTCATCACACCAGCCTTGACATCTGCCGTAACCTGTGTCTTGCGGATGCTCGAAGTCGGCTTGAAAGCCACACGGAACACAATCGGAGCACCGCTGGACAGGCCTCCGTTAATTCCGCCGGCACCGTTTTTCAACGGGACCCCGTCACATCCCAAAGGGTCATTATGCTCAGAACCTTTCATGCGGGCAGCTGCAAAACCATCTCCGAATTCCACGCCACGCACTCCCGGGATAGAGAATACGGCATGCGAAATCATTGACTCCAGACTGTCCCAGAACGGTTCCCCGATTCCGGCAGGAAGTCCGCACACGACACACTCCACAATGCCTCCAAGACTGTCCCCCTCCCGGATTGCATCATCAATCGCATCCGTAACATCCTGCGGCAAAGTCCCGTCTTCCTGCCGGAAGCTGATTCCGCCCACCTCAACCAGAGAGGCCCTTATACTGATTCCTCCACATCCGGAGAGCAGTTTCTTCGCAACGGCACCGGCAGCCACGACCGGCAAAGTGAGCCGTCCGGAAAAATGCCCCCCTCCCCTCGCATCATTATGGCCATGCCACCTGACATCAGCCACATGGTCGGCATGCCCCGGACGCGGAACTGCCCTTAAAAGCTCATAGTCAGACGAACGGGTATTGCCGTTTCGGAAGATTATCGACATCGGTGCTCCCGTTGCATACCCGTCATGGATTCCGCTGAGAATCTCCGGGATGTCCTCCTCCTTACGCGGAGTCGTACCGTGCGCACCGCTTCTGCGCCTGTCTATGTCGGCACAGAAATCTTCCGCAGACAGCCGCAGACCGGCAGGTACCCCATCAATCACCACCCCGATTGCAGGCCCATGGGATTCACCGAAAACGGAAACCCTGAATCTTCGTCCAAAACTGTTCATTATTCTTTTCGTTTAGATTTTCAATTATTGCATAATCTGCCGAACATCTCAAGAAATCCAGGGAAAGACTTTGACACACAAGCCTCATCATCAATGACAATCGGGCTTTCCGCACCCAGTCCGGCCACCTTGAGAGCCATCACCATACGATGGTCGTGACGTGACGAATAATGCCCTCCCTTCGGCATGGAGCCTTCCATCAGTCTCTGGGCCAGCGGCTTGCCATGCACAACCAGTTCATCACCCTCAACCTCTGCAGAAAATCCCATCTGCGACATCATCTCCAGGATAGCCCCGGCCCTGTCGCTCTCCTTGTTTGCAAGCCTGCCGACACCCGCAATGCGGCTTGTTCCCTGACAGAACGCAGCAAGCACGGAAATGACAGGAAACAGGTCAGGACAATTGGACGCATCTACTGAAAATGCGCTCAACGGCGCACGCTGCACGGTGATATTGCCCTTCTCTCCGTCAAGTTGCGAAAGACTTGCTCCCGCATCCATCAGAATGTCCATTATGGAAAGGTCTGCCTGAAGAGACGTAGTGTCAAGTCCTTGCAGCTCAGCCTTTCCGAATATCGCTCCTGCCACAAGGAAATTCGAGGCAGCACTCCAGTCACCCTCCAAATCAATGTCCGCTGCCTTGTACATCTGCCCGCCCTTGATTTTGAAAACCATCTCCGTACAAAGAGACCAGTCTCCGTCCGACTCAAGGAAATCGCGCCCGCCAAGCATTTCATTGCCGATTTTTATTCCGAATTTCTTGAGAACCTCAAGAGTTATGAACATATATGGTATGCTCTTGGGCTCACGCACAATAAGCGATGAATTGCGTCCGGCAAAAGGCAAGGCCATCAACAGCCCTGAAATAAGCTGTGAACCATGCTTTCCGGACACCTCCGCGCGTCCTGCCGACAAAGGACCGGTCACCTCAAAAGGGACTTTCAGACAATTGTCCCCCTGTTCCGGACCTGATGCCTCTGAAGCATTTTTCACTTTTGCACCGAATGCTTCCATAATCTCAGAAGCACCTGTAAGCGGTCTTTCAAGCAGGGTCTTCTCACCCCTAATCGTTACCGGAGTTTCGCTAAGCTGCGCCATCAAAGGCAGCATCATTCTGGCAAGAAGCCCGGACTCCCCGACATGAAGCTCAGGTAAGGCCACACTGCCAAGCGAAGCAGCAATACCCTTGATTGTAAGTTCATTGCCGTCCATATTCACCTCCGCACCTATAGCCCTCGCCACATCAACAGCTGCATCATTGTCCCCACAATGAGTATATCCACGCAAATGGGACACCCCGTCTGCCAATGCAGCAGCTATAATGGCCCTCTGTGCAAAACTCTTCGACGAAGGCATCTGCA
>DBLW01000166.1 GCA_002298075.1 Bacteroidales bacterium UBA714
GAGCTCTTGGTGCAGTAGCAATAGTTGTATGTACCTTTGTAGTCAACCTTTGCCATAGCCACGTTGAACATTCTCTTCGCCCTCTGTATCTGTGAGGATATCTTCGGGAGATAGGTTATTTTCAACGGGGTCCCGTACTGGTTGATGATGTCCATCATATTGATGTCATGGAAATGGAGTTCACCGTCTTCGACCATGAACTCGTCCTGCGGAAACTCGAAAGTCTGCTCAATCAGATCAATGTACTTGTTCTTCATTTAAGGTGATGCGATTAAGTTGGTTTATGCGCCAAATGGCCAATCCGTCTCACCCGGATTGCCAAAAACTGCGCAAATATAGTAAAAGTTGAGTGCAGAGTGAAAATTTATTTTCACTTTGCCGAGACGCAGGCTTATATATGAACTTTAGTTCAAAAAAAAGCAAAAAAGCTGAGAGCAGACATCAAACTTGTTGGCAATCGACAAATTCGCTGAAGCGTTGCAATATTTAAGTTGTTAACTATTAACACTTTAGATATCAAATCCTCACACCCGAAACCACATAAAGCACTAACAGTCAGCAACTTAAAATATCCGTTACACTTCAAGTCAACTGGAATTCATGCCGGCACGGATTGCTGCAAGGACAAGCCGTGATGCTTTTGGCCAAGATTTTGAACATGGCGCATCCGCATGCGGTGATGTGTGCCAGGAAAGTGTCTTGAAATATTCCGAAAGATAGCTCAGGAGGACGATTATATATAAATTTGTGATATATTTGTGAATTTGAGCTGAAGTTCACATATATGCTGGCGCTTCAGCTTTTTATATTTTACCTGACACATGCCTGAGCAAGAGCCACATGCCAGCAGAAATTACGACAGATGAAAAAAGGACCGATAATATTTTCCGCCATCGCGGCAGCAATTCTGGCAGCATCCTGCAGCACCACGCGTGTATTGCAGGATGGCGAATACCGCTTAGCAAAAAATAAGATAAGCGTCAGCAATGACAAGAAATTCAATGCAAACTCGCTTGAGCCATATCTGAAGCAAAAGCCCAATTCTTATTTCCTGTTCGGCTGGAACCCGTTCCTGAATGTCTATAACTGGTCCAACGGCAAAGGAAAGGGGTGGGACAAGTTTGTCCAGAAAATAGGAGTAGCTCCTGTCGTATATGATTCCGAAATGGTGGACGAATCCGTGGAGAATGTGATGAACCATCTCGAATATCTCGGATATTATGGTTCAAAGGTCGAAAGCACCGTATCCGTGAAGAAAAAAAGGGTAAATGTGAATTATGACGTGACTCTCGGAAAACGTTTTCCAATCAAAGCCATAGAGCTTACTCTTCCTCCAGAAGGGGAGTTTACCGAAGATTTCCTGAAGGACACTGCGGCTATTACCGTGAAGAATGGCGACTGGCTGTCAGAGGAGGCATTGGAAAAAGAGACAGTAAGGTCAAGCGCAGTCATGAGAAACAAGGGATATTATGATTTCAACAAGAATCATTATTTCTTCGAGGCTGACACTCTGAGCATCCCGGACACGGCCATACTCAAGATGACCGTCAACGGATATACCAGAAATGAGACTCCCGACAAGGACCATCCCATCAGAAAATTTTATTTCAACGATGTCACTTTGTCATATCCCAAGACTCTGCGCATAAGGGAAAAGGTTCTGCGTGAGCTGAATATGATTGCCCCGGGCAATGTTTACAGCAGCGATGTAGTAAACAACACCTATTCGAGATTGTCAGCCCTAAGGATGTTCAGCAGCGTGAACATAAGCATGACACAGGCCGACACCAATCTTGTAGACTGCGTCATATCATTGTCCCAGTCAAAGATGCAGGGATTCAAGGTGAACCTCGAGGCTTCAACCAATTCTTCCGGACTGCTCGGAGTGTCACCGCAACTGTCATACTACCACAAGAACATTTTCCATGGAGGGGAGTGGCTGAACCTCAGTTTCATGGGAAATTTCCAGTTCAAGTTCAAGGACGACGTGCGTTCAAATGAGTTCGGAGTATCGGCGGGACTCAGCTTTCCGCGCTTCCTTCTGCTGCCTTACAGCATGTTCAAAGGCCCGATTCCACGCACGGACGTCAACGTGTCATACAATTACCAAAGCCGCCCGGAATACACCAGAAACATAATTTCCACATCTTACGGATACAACGGAAATGTAAAGAACAGGTTTTTCTATCAGGTATATCCGCTCCAGCTGAACATAGTCAGGCTGTTTAATCTTGACCAGAACTTTTACAAGAATCTGGCTGCGGACCCTTTCCTCAGGAATGCCTACCAGGACCACTTTGACCTCGGATCCGGAGGTACGCTCTATTATACAAGCGCATCGGAGAGCATCCCCAAGCATACATATCATTATGTAAGATTGCAGATGGATATAGCCGGCAATCTTCTGAGTGCATTCAAACCGCTTATGAAACGGGATGAAACCGGAGCAGGTATGATATGGAACACGCCTTATTCGCAATTTGTGAGAGCCGAACTGACTCTCGGCAATACATGGGTGTTCGGCAAAAATTCCGGCCAGTCGATAGCAGCACGCATCGTAGCTGGGGCCGGACATGCATATGGGAATTCCAATGCACTCCCGTTCGAGAAGCATTTTTACGGCGGAGGAGCCAACAGTCTGAGAGGCTGGCAGGCCAGGACCGTCGGCCCGGGACTTGCGAAAAGGGACAGCTCGTTCGTAATCCCGAACCAGACAGGAGACATGCGGCTGGAGGCTAATTTGGAATACAGGTTCAACATGTTCTGGAAACTGGAAGGAGCTGTGTTCGCTGATGCAGGAAATGTCTGGACACTGAAAAATGATGATGCGGCAGGAAGCGGAGCCATGTTCGATTTCAAGACATTGGGAAAGAGCA
>DBLW01000198.1:0-7354 GCA_002298075.1 Bacteroidales bacterium UBA714
CACGGTGATTGACGAAATCATCGAGAGACTTCACAAGCCACATTGAGAGCGGCAGGACAAGCAATACGGCCATATAAGCGGGATGCAGCTGTCCAAGAGCCACGGCAACAACAGTCATGAGGTAGGGGAATGTGTTCAGAACAGCGGAAAATACTATCTGCCCTCTGCCAGAGCCCATGAGATGCGCCATCGTCTTTTTTCCCATTTTCCTGTCCGGAACCGAATCAAGCACGGAATGCGAATATACAATATTCGTAACCAGCAGGCCGACAGCCGCAGAGAGCCATAAAATTTTCCAGTCAAGCGTTCCCGTGACCGCATAATAAATGCCTGTCATCATCAGAGGACCGAAAATAATGAATATGACAAGCTCGCCGAGTCCTCGGAAACCAAGCTTCAAAGGTCCTCCAGAATATGAGACTCCGATTATCAATGCAGCAAAAGCCCATATCAGGATAGCCCGGCCCCTTATGACAAACACGACAAGCCCCATTACGGCTGCAATCAGCATAAAGGCCGCGACAGCCCACAGCAATTGTTTCGGCGTTGCCTCGCAGGACGTCAGATAGGGATATTTAATCATCCTTCCTCTGAAACCTTCGTCGGAAACTTTCTGACGTGCCTCGGCAGAACCTTCACGATAATCAAACCAATCATCCAGCAGATTGAGGGAAAGATGCAGAAAAGCAACTCCTGCAACGGAAGCAATCGCTGCAATCCAATTGAACTCCGGAGCGCCGTAAGATAGTGCAAGCGCTGTGAAAGCCGGCAAAAGTGACTGCGGCAGTGAAATCGGCCGTGCATTTTGAAACCAGAATCTTACTTTATTCATACTCATGTTTTTATGAATTGAATCGTTCTCTTATCAGATATTTCGGGCGCAAAGATAATCATTTGTACAAGACTCCGCCATACATTTGTCATTCTTCCGGCAGAACAGGACGCGACTCCAATTTGCTTTCTCCCCTTTTCAGTCATTTTGTTATACAATGTACATTATGTTAAGTACGCGAAATGAGAATAGAAAATATCCCCTTTTTTATCAGCGATGTTCAATTACAGCACAGAATTTGCATGGACGCGTGACCGTCGTAAAAACGGCAAACCGACAGAAATGACACACAGATTCCTGACATATGCAATGACGCTCATCTGCTTTTTTCTCTCAATCCAGGAAAAAGCAGTTTCCGAACATGCGGCTGACTCCGGAAACCTGATTCATGAAACTGCAGACAGTCCGGCTGACCACTCATGGTCCCGTGTCTTCCTGCATGACCTGTCAGCCTCGGATTCACCATGCAACTTCACCGGACCGACACATTATTCGGCTCCTCTCAGGACAAGCCACAATGCAAAGCGCCCGACATGCGCCAAGACGGTAAACATGAATTTCATCAAATCAGGAAAGGCCTACAGCAGAGACAGCATTACCATGCTCCTGGACTGCATCAGACGTTTCCCGTCAGGCATTGAAGAGCCGTCACACAGATTCATAAACCTCAGAAAGATAGTTATTTAGCTTCCTCTCTCCCCTTTTTTCGGCAGTCTGACGCATATCCTTCCGCCGTACACAAATTCTTGATTGCCAAGCCTTTGAAAGCTAACGTCAGGACTGGTTTCCCATGTCCTGAACAAAAAGCGAAAACATAAGGCAAGGACTAATCAGACATGCAATCACATATAACATAAATCCTTGATTTGCAGTGACATCATATAGCGGTGATGCCAATACGGGCAATATGCACAGAAATCACTGGAAATCAGGACAATATATAAAAATTCACATTATTTATTATGGAAAAGACATTCATCAGAATACGTTCTACAAAAGACCTCATCATATCAGTAAGCACAGCAACAGCAGGTGCAATCCTCATAGCACTCCCGACATCAGTATCTATAAACCTGGTCGGATTCTTCATGATATTCGCAGGAATCATAATGCTGCTCTTCATGAAAACCGGTTATAAGGATGTCCAGACCGGCACAAGATACAGCAAGAAAGAAAGCTTCTATCCTCAGAGCATGCGCGCAGACATCGAGACATGTCTCGAATCCGGGAAAGGCAAAAACATATTCGGCAGCGAGGAAGGAAAAGGAAACGGACTCAGACTCGATGTTTACTGCTGCAAGTCAAGCGGAAAGGCATATGTCCAGCTTTTTGAATACGTGCCGTACAAATACGTGCCATGCACCTGCGTATATGAATATGACATTGCATACGTACCCCAGCTGACCGGAGGACGCTGATAAGACAACAGGACTATAACCTTATAATACAATGGAATACATTATAATATCCGTTTCATTCTTCGGCATAATGTTAGGAGCCGACTGGCTTGTCAGCGGCTCCGTTTCAATAGCGAAACGACTGAAGATATCTGAATTCGTAATCGGTGCGGCAATAGTGGGCATTGGCACGTCCATGCCTGAGTTTGTCGTAAGCGTCATAGGAGCGGCAAACGGCAATGCGGACATTGCAATAGGAAATGTCGTAGGCTCCAACATCTTCAATGTGCTCGGAATACTCGGACCGACCGCCATGTTCTTCCCCATCGTCGTGGACAGGGCGAATATGAAGTTCGAAATCCCCTTCTGCATTTTCGTAACTCTTCTGCTCATTTCACTGATATTCAATTTCTTCAATGGAGATATGCCAATGCTCGGACGCGCTGACGGCATAATCCTGCTGTGCTTGTTCATGGTTTTCATGTCGTATTCGTTTTACCGCGACAGGAAAAAAGCCCCGGAGCATGAACCGGTCCATGAAGAAGCCGCTCCCCTATGGATATCGTCGGCCAAGACTGTGGCTGGCCTTGCTATACTGGCTGTCAGCTGCGACCTCTTCGTATCGAACGCCATCAAGATTGCCAAGTCATTCGGTGTCAACGACGCATTCATATCAATCACACTGATAGCATGCGGCACATCCCTTCCTGAGCTTGCCGCATCAGTAACCGCCGCCCTGAGGAAAAACACAAGACTCGCCCTGGGCAACATTGTAGGCTCCAACATATTCAATATTACATTAATATTGGGACTCACGCCTCTCATAACTCCGCTGCAGGCATCCGGAATAACTGCAACGGACTATCTTGTAATGGCATCGGCAGCGCTTATGCTGCCACTGATCTCATTCAGAGGCAAAATCGGCAGGGCAGCTGGCCTGGTTCTGTTTCTTGGCTTCATAGCATATAATGCACATCTGCTCTACAACCAGATTGCATAGCCAGATTGTATAGCCGGCTGGCACTGCAATGGTATGCCAGCCACTCAGCGTGGAGCGTATCGCATTGACTTTCAATATATTGTCAGAAGACGATTCCCTAAATACGGGAATCGTCTTTTTATAAAGCATTGAGAATAAACCATTTGAGTTCCACACTTGCCACATGCAATTTCACCAAGCCTTTCAAGAGCCTGATATGTGATATATTGAATTTATTTGATAATTTTGCACCCCCGGACAATATGGCCAGCCTTTTAAGCAGTCCATATGCGGTTCCGGTTTGACAAACAAAGCCGGAACTTTCGGACATTTCGGAAGACCGGCATAAATCCAGACACAGACATGGCAAAAAAGAAACAGGAAATCATCCTTGAGAATGTTGTAATAGAAACTGTTGCCGCAGAAGGCAAGGCTATCGCTAAAATTGACGGCACAGTACTTTTCGTGCAGTTCGCCGTACCGGGCGACATCGTGGACGTAAAAGTGACCAAAAAGAAGAAAAACTACATGGAAGGATTCATCCTGCGCATGGTAAAGCCCTCACCGCATCGTCTGGAGCCGTTCTGCAGCCATTTCGGAGTATGCGGAGGATGCAAATGGCAGCCCCTTCCGTATGAAATGCAGCTTCAGGCCAAGCAGCAGCAGGTATATGACCAGCTCGTGCGCATAGGGCATCTCCAGGTACCGGAAATATCCCCTATCGTGCCTTCTGACGAGACTACATATTACCGCAACAAGCTCGAATTCACCTTTTCGCAGCGCAGATGGATTTACGAAAACGAAGACCCTGAGACTCTCAGCGAACAGCAGAGATGCGGGCTCGGCTTCCATGTGGGCCGCTTCTTTGACAAGGTGCTCGACGTTGACCACTGCTGGCTTCAGCCCGAGCCGTCCAATGAAATCCGCCTCTTCATCAAAGACTACGCAATGAAGAACGGCCTGAGCTTCTTCAACATACGCGAGCATACAGGTTTTCTGCGCAACATGTTCGTCCGCACCACCGAGGCTGGAAACGTAATGCTTATATTGTGCATGTATCATGAAGACGTGCAGGCCCGCACAGCCCTTCTTGACGCAGTCGCCGGGAAATTCCCGCAGATAACCTCACTATACTATGTGATAAACGGAAAGGCAAACGACTCCATCGCGGACCAAGACTGCCACCTGTACAAGGGTGAGGATGCAATATACGAATATATGGAGGGACTGAAATTCAAGATTGGCCCCAAATCGTTCTACCAGACCAACACCAGACAGGCATACAAGCTCTATAGCATCGCAAGGGAATATGCGGCCCTGACCGGAAAGGAAACCGTTTATGACCTCTACACCGGCACCGGAACAATCGCACAGTTCGTGTCCCGCCAGGCCGGCAAGGTCATCGGAATCGAATATGTGCCGGAAGCAATCGAAGACGCCAAGACAAACGCCAAGGCGAACGGAATCACCAACTGCGACTTCTTTGCAGGAGACATGAAGGACATTCTCACGGACGGCTTTGTCGAGGAACACGGAAGACCGGACGTGATAATCCTTGACCCGCCTAGAGCAGGAATCCACCCTGATGTGGCACAGGTAATCCTGAATGCAGCTCCGGAGCGCATAGTATATGTAAGTTGCAATCCGGCTTCACAGGCACGTGACCTTGAGATATTGTGCAAGGACTATGACATCAAGGCTGTCAGGCCAGTTGACATGTTCCCGCACACCCACCACGTGGAGAATGTATGCCTCCTGTCAAGGCGATGAGCAGATGCTGCAGACAAGCTCACACAATGACAGTCCGTCAAGCCAAAGGCTCGCAATAGAGCCTTCCCTGCTCTGCAGCCAAGACCTTGAGCGTCGTGCCTTTTGACGCGAAGCCACCGAACCGCAGAGACGCCTCGATTATGCGCCCGTCCGTAGTTTTCACCTTACCGGACGGGCGCATGTCCGTAAAGGCCACCACAGGCTCTCCCAGCAGGCTTTCCAGCCCTGACACGACTCCGGTGAAGCCTTCTGCCGAATCAAGCGACTGCCTCAATGCTATATGATCGAAAGAACGCGTAGCATAAAGCTTCCTGACTATCAGCACGGCACCGAAAATAGCCAATGACGCAGATATGACTACAATCGAAACCGGCATGATAACCGGAACAAGAGTGAATGTCCCGTCCAAACGGAAAAGCTCCGAATTGTCAATCATGGCGAAAGCCAGCGAGAGCACAACTACTATGATTCCGGAGATTCCGCATACTCCGAACCCCGGAATCACGAATATCTCAAGGGCTATCAGCACCAGTCCGGCAACAAAAAGCATAATCTCCCAATATGCCGCCAGCTGCTCCACAAGAAGCGGAGAGAAATATAAGACCGCTCCTGCAACGGCTATGGCAAGCGGAAGCCCGACACCCGGAGTCCTTATCTCGATATAGATTCCGCCGATTATCATCATAAGGAATATGGCCTGAAGGATAGGATTCAGAAGAAACTGCACCAGACGGTCAACCCATGTCAGGTCATCTTCCATGTTCCGTATCACGAAATCCCCGGAACCGCATACCGCACGCGCAACATCGGCCCCGCTCTCACAGATGCCCTCACAATAGCCCCTTGCCATGGCCTCTTCCGGAGTCAGGCTCAGCACATTGGCTGTGTCAACCATAGATTCTGCTACACGAGGGTCACGTCCCTTGGCCTGCGCCGTAGAACGCATCATCCCGCGCATGAATGACTGGTATTTGTCAGGCATGACCCTGCCTCCCCCGTCAACGACTGTCGCCGCACCGATAGTGCCGCCGGTCTTCATATATATTGAATCGCATGCGATGCTGATGAGCGCCCCGGCAGAAGCAGCCTGCATATTAACGAAAGCGATTACCGGTCCCTCATGACGAAGAATCGCGCTCCTTATGCTGTCAGCCGCATCCACTGCCCCGCCATAAGTGTCAATGTCCAGCAGCACATAATCGGCGGACACCTCAGAAGCCTTCTCAAGCCCGAGTACCACCATGCGCTGGGCAGCACGGTCAATATTGCGGTCAAGCCTTATCCGATAAAACACGGCCTCCCCTGCGGAAGCTGCCGTACACACTGCCAAAGCACATAAAAATGACAGGAAGCGTCTCATAGTAATCATAATCTTGGTTTGCATCATGCAAACATACACAAAATCTGATGATTCCGTTTCAGCAAAGCTGCAATTTCTCCCAAAATCATATCTGGGCGCCATGGGGACAGCGTTTCCCCGACACTGCATAAGCACTTGTGCACCGCCGGAAAAACCAGCGGAAAACCATGTGTGCAGATTGATATTATCATATTATTTCATATCTTTGCCGAGATTGTTTCCTCTTACCGGAGGAAGAGCTAAATGCAAAATATGTTTATACAGTTTTTGATACTCGCAGCAGGACTGCTGCTCATACTTTTAGGGGCCAATTACCTTGTGGACGGTTCCTCAAGCGTAGCAAGGAAATCAGGAATAAGCGAGTTCCTCATCGGGCTCACCATAGTGGGGATAGGCACATCCACCCCGGAAATGGTCGTAAGTTTCATATCGGCATTCCAGCATAAGGCGGACATGGCCATCGGAAACGTCATCGGGTCAAATATATTCAACACCATGATGATTCTCGGAATCACAGCGCTGATTACCCCTCTCGTCATCACCAGAAGGAATCTCAAGAAAGACATTCCGCTCAATATCGCCGTGACCGGACTCCTTATAATGCTCGGAATGAAGAAAAGCCTGTTCGGCATCGGGGAAGACCGTCTCGGACATATCGACGGCATCCTGCTCCTGGCGATATTCACATGGTATATCTGGACCTCGTTCAGCCATGACAGCCAGAATGTTACAGAGACTGAACAAGAGCAGCCGACAAAGCAATATCCGACTACTGTGGCCGTCCTTATGATTATCGGAGGCATAGCAGCCCTTGTGGGAGGCGGCAAGCTCTTCGTAAACTCGGCCGCAAACATAGCCGAAAGGCTCCATCTGTCTGAAAAGTTCATAGCCATAACAGTAATGTCCGTAGGCACTTCCCTGCCGGAGCTCGCCACATGCATAGTGGCTGCAATCAAGGGACGTGGACAGCTTGCGCTCGGCAACATACTCGGTTCCAACATATCCAACATACTCCT
>DBLW01000198.1:7771-11004 GCA_002298075.1 Bacteroidales bacterium UBA714
CTTGCCAGCGCATATACCTTTGAGGTAAAGAAGCTTGACAGGTTTGAAGGAGGCATGCTGCTGGCCATGGAGGCGGCCTACATGACATGGCTTTTCACCAATCATTTATAATATCCCGCAAGCATAGACACCATCATGCAGGCTATGCCCGGGTGAAGTAATTTTTAAATAAGGATATATGGGAAAACTTTATGAAATGCTCAAGGAAGACTACCGCATAAAGGAAGGTCTCAAGACATGCATAAATTGCGGGACATGCACCGCAATCTGCCCAGCAGCCGAATTTTACAGGTACGACCCGCGCAAGATAGTTGATACCGTGCAGCGCGGAAACGACAGCGACATAGAGGAACTTCTCAAAAGCGACGTGATATGGTATTGCGGCGAGTGCATGTCCTGCGTAACAAGATGTCCCCGCAAAAACGGCCCGGGACTGGTCATAATGGCATTGCGCAACCTTTCGGCAAAGCTCGGATATTTCGTGCATTCGGAAAAGGGGCGCCAGCTCTACCCTCTCACGAAAATCATGACCGGAAATATCCTCAATTACGGATACTGTGTGCATCCTGACACATTCAAATGGGAAGACCATGTCGAGTCCGGCCCTGTTTGGAAGTGGCACACGGAGCATCTCGAGGACAATTTCGCAAGACTCGGGGCAAATTTCAGGGGTGAAGGTCCGGGAGTCCTGAGGAAAATCCCGCAGGAGTCCCTTGACGAGCTAAAAAGCATATTCGATGTGACCGGAGGTACGGAAAGGATGAATGCCGTGGAGAAATTCTCCGAGGAAAAGGCACGTGAGATGGGAATGTCGATTGAGGAATATTTCACTTACACCTTCGGCCACTGCTCCGAAGGACATTTGAACGAGGAATGATTTTATGATTTACCAAGGCAAACAGAAGATATGGTCGGAATACCAGAAGGAGATTCCGGACGACAAATGGTTCTACGTCAGAAGCTGCATCAGGCAGAACTTCTTTCCGGCATCCGAAAGGATGTTCATGGAGATATGCCGTGACATCCTCAAAAAGGATTTCTATGAGACAGAGCATCATACGACCTGCGGAGGCATAGCCTACCACTGCGACACCATTCCACAGGAGACGGCAATGACGATAGTAGCAAGGCAGTTCGCCCTGATGACTGAGGCCGGATATGAAAACTATGTCGCCTCGTGCATAACGTCTTTCGGAAATTATACTGAAATCCTCCAGACATGGGAGGAATTTCCCGAGCTGGAGACAAGGATAAGAGAGATGCTATGGAAGGCATGCCGCAAAGAATTCGACAAGCCGAAGTATCTTGCCCACGCCAGCGACCTCATATACAAATACCGCAACCTGATAGCGGAGAAAGCCAAGTTCCGTCTCGTAAACAAGGAAACCGGCGAACCTCTCAGGGTAGTGGAGCACATCGGCTGCCATTATGCAAAGATGTTCCCGTCAAAAGGTGTGGGAGGAGCGGAATATCCATACGTGCTTGCAGGCATGATAGAGGCATGGGGAGGCAATGTAATTGACTACCCTGAGCGCAGGCACTGCTGCGGATACGGCTTCAGGCAGTATCATGTCAAGGCCAACAGGGGCTATTCCATTTCAAATACGCACAAGAAATTCGAGTCGATGGAGCCTTACAGGCCGGACATGATAATCACCAACTGCCCCGGCTGCCCTTATTTTCTGGACAGGTGGCAGTATGTGATTGCCGAAATGGAAGGGAAGACCTACGGAAAGGACGGATTCGGCATCCCTGTCTTCACATACGAGGAGGTTGCCGGGCTTGTGCTCGGATATAATCCGTGGGATCTTGGACTCCAGCTCCATCAGGTGGCTGTGGAGCCGCTGCTTGACAAGATTGGAATCAGCTATAATCCACAGGAGAAATACAAAGGTCTCGACAGCAAGGACATAATGCGTCCCGGACTGCCACAGAACCTGAAATGCTTTTAGGAAAGCCCGGCAGCCGCATATCCAAAGTGCATCTGCCGGCAACATAAAACCAGACCTGTACAATGAAAGAAATCATCGTAATAATAGGAGGCGGAATCGCCGGCCTTGAAGCAGCCTCACAGCTTCTCAAACTCGGGTACTCCCCGATCATAGTGGAGAAAGGCCCTAGCCTCGGAGGACATGTCGCCAAATGGAACAGGCTGTTCCCGGACATGACTCCGGCCGCAGACATCGTTTCCGGACTTGTTGAAAGCACCAAGGAGGCAAATATTTTCCTTAACACAGAAATATCTTTCATCAACCGCCTGAGGGACAACTACAACGTGAAGCTGTCCAACGGTGTTTCGATAAGCACGAAATATATACTCTTCACCACCGGCTTCCGTCTTTTCGAAGCTGAGAAAAAGGAAGAATACGGCTACGGGGTATATGACCATGTTCTCACAAACGGCGATTTGGAGCACTGGTTCAATACTGAGGACGACAGGCGCATCTCGGAGCGCGATATAAAGTCAGTCGGATTCGTGCACTGCGTCGGTTCGAGGGATGAGAAAGCCCGTAATTCACAATGCTCCAAGGTGTGCTGCATCACAGCGATTAAGCAGGCCATAGAAATGAAGGAGAAGTTTCCGGATGCGGAAATATGGTGCTTCTATATGGACCTGAGACTCTTCGGAAAGAAATTCGAGGATTTCTATACGAAGGCGCAGCGCGACTACGGAATCCATTTCGTCAGGGGAAGAGTCTCTGAAGTGAGCGAGGACATCAACTCCAGGGTAATTGTCAAGGCCGAGGACACATTGGCCGGAAAACCAATCAGGCTCACTCTGGACCTGCTTGTTCTCATGTCGGGTATGGTATGCAATCCAGACTGCACGAAAACAGCCGGAATGCTCTCTCTTCCGCTCGATTCGGACGGCTTCCTGAAAAGCTCTGACAATGTACTGCACATAACATCTTCCCCTAAGTCCGGAATCTTCTATGCAGGCGCATGCACAGGCCCGAAGACGGTTCCGGAGACCCTTGCGGAGGCCAGGTCGGCAGTCCTTGAGATTCATTCACATATAACAGGAAAATGATGGACAACATCTTCGGTTTCAAAATATCACCAAGCTCTGCCATTAACATGGACAAGGTCGATAGAGCTCTCTTCAGAGAGCTCTGCCGCGTCGAGCCCGACGCGGCACGCTGCATGGCCTGCGGGTCATGCAGCGCGACCTGCCCGGCTGCGGCATTCTCCGGGATGAGCATAAGGAAAGTCCTGCTGTGCCTCCAGAGAGG
>DBLW01000087.1 GCA_002298075.1 Bacteroidales bacterium UBA714
GGAGGCAATTTCGTGCTTCAGACCATGTTCCTCAAGTCTCCTGATTTTGACCAGGCCGCTCCTGAGGTGCTGGAAAGGTGGCGTGATATTGTCAGGGAACTGAAACCACGTAAAGTGATGGTTTATACGATTGACCGGGAAACTCCTGACAAGTCTTTGTCCAAGTGTACGGCAGGCGAAATGGAGGCTTATGTAAGGCCCCTTGTGGAAGAGGGATTTGATGTTCAGATAAGCGGATAGAAATATGAGAGTTGTTATACAGAGAGTCGGAAGCGCTTCAGTGGCTGTTCCGGATGAGGGATATGAAGCTGGAATCGGTCATGGTTTGCTCGTTCTTGCGGCTTTTGAGGCGGATGATTCAGAAGAAGACCTTGAATGGACTGCCAGGAAACTGGTTGCCATGAGAATCTTTGATGATGAAAAGGGTGTAATGAATCTGTCTGTAAAGGATGCCGGCGGAGAAATTCTTGTTGTGAGCCAATTCACTCTGTATGCTTCCACTGCAAAGGGAAACAGGCCGTCTTATATGAAAGCCGCACCTCCGGAGATTTCCGTGCCTTTATATGAGAGGTTCCTTGATGTTGTCTCTTCTCATTTGGGAAAGAAGGTGGCATGCGGGATATTCGGAGCGGACATGAAGGTGGCACTTGTTAATGACGGACCTGTAACCATAATAGTTGATTCCAAAGTGAAATTCTAAATTGTTCATATATGGATTTTTTGAAAAAATACAATTATTCTCCTGATCAGGAGTCCATGGGAAGAGCCCTGGAACTTATTGCCGCAAATCTTGAGAACGCGGCTTCTGCTCAGGTTTACAAAGACTGTTTCTCCATGATGGATCTTACCACGCTCAAGACCGACGATACGCCGGCTTCCGTGGAAAAGCTTGTGGAAAAGGTCAATTCTTTCAGTGGCATGTACCCCGACTGGCCTCTTCCTGCTTCTGTGTGCGTGTATCCTAATTTTGCGGCCACAGTCAAGAATGCGAGGAAATGTGATTTCAACATAACTGTGGTCTCTGCCTGCTTCCCGTCTTCGCAGAGTTTTCTTGAGGTTAAGCTCAAGGAGTGCGAAATGGCTGTCGAGCAGGGGGCGGACGAGGTTGATATCGTTCTTGCGCTCAATGCCTTCCTTGCGGGGGACTATGAGGCTGCTTTTGAGGAGATACGTCAGGTGCGCTCATGTATTGACAAGGTGGCAGCAAGGCAGGGCAGGGCAGTTCACCTGAAGGTTATTCTTGAGACAGGACTGCTCCGGACCTCTGAGGCTATCGCAAATGCGTCCTTCCTGGCAATGGAGGCAGGGGCAGATTTCATAAAGACTTCTACAGGAAAAGTTGATGTGAATGCGACGCCTTCAGCTGCATATGTGATGTGCGAATGCATTGCCAAATATTATAATGCAACCGGCAAGAAAGTGGGATTCAAGCCGGCTGGAGGAATTTCTTCCGCAGCTGATGCAGTATGTTACTATTCGATTGTGTCGTCACTTCTGGGAAAGGAATGGCTTGACAAGAAATTGTTCAGGTTCGGAGTTAGCCGTGTGGCTAACAGTATCCTCTCTGCAGTTGAGCAGAAGACGGTTGCTTTCTTTTGATGGATTTTGTTTCATTTTTTATAAAAATCAAACAAAAAATACAATTGAAAAGTGCTTTGCAGATGCTTGCAAGGCACTTTTTGTTAATTAGTCGTGTACTTTTTCGTTACGCGGATATTTGAGGATAATTTTGCCTCTGTAATAAATGCAAGAATTATGAGAGGTAGAATTACAATTATGCTCATGGCATTGGTCATGATGTCGTGCAGCAAGAATGCTCTTTTTCAGGAGAGCGGTATTGATTATTCATACGGCAGGAAGCTGTCGCATGAGATGATTGTCTTGGGGAACCGTCTGGAGAACCCTTACAAGACGGAGAACATTGAGAAGGCTCTCAAAAGCCTGTATCCTACGAAAGCTGACCGTGTGGATGTCAAGCCTACCAATATCTACGTCAGGTTTCTTCCGGCGGATGAACATGAGTATGATATGCTCGCTGCAATGGGGATTGAGCTGGTCGATCATCCTCTTGACTATGATGTGCTTGTTGAAGGTGACTGGTATCATGACCCTTCTGTTCCGGAAGGAAATGTGACGTGGCAATATGCTGTGGTGGCTCCTGATTTCAGCTTTCCTCCCGTAAGGTATGAGGTGATTGACGAATGCTATATCGCCGAAAATGACAAAGGGACGCGTGCAGCTGACGGAATTGACTGGGAAGAAGTTGAGCGCCGTGCGTTTATGCTCACTGGCAATGGGGACAGATTGGAGCAGCCGGATACAAAAGGGCCTTCGAAAGTCCAGCCTTCCGGACGCATAACAATTGTTGATGAAAACGCATCCGGTGGAAAGCCTTTTGGAGTTGCGGGAGTTTGCGTATCGTGCAATTCTTTCGTGAAATTTGACAAGGCATACACTGACCGGGACGGATATTATACGATGAAGAAGAGCTTTACTTCAAAATTGCGCTACAGGCTTGTCTTCAAGAACGAGAAGAATTTTTCCATAGGCTTCAATCTCGTGCTCCTTCCTGCATCTGTGTCAACATTGGGAAAATCCGGGCCAGAGGGTGTGAATATGACTGTGACGAAGGACTCTGAAGGGAAACTGTTCCGCAGGTGCGTCGTGAATAATGCGGCATATGACTATATAAGCCGGTGCTCTTCCGCAGACATGGGGATAGAAGTCCCTCCGTCAGACCTCAGGATATGGATATTGAACGGAATGGATGCCAGCAGTGCTGTGATGCTCCACCACGGAACCCTGTTGTCTTCAGACAAGCTCGGCTCGTTTTTCGGGAAATTCGCTTCTTTGCTCAAAGTTTTCATGCCTGACATAACGATAGGTACGAAAGGAATAGACAGCTACAGTGAAATTTACTCTTCCACATGTCATGAGCTGGCTCATGCAAGCCATTTCTCCAAGGTCGGCAAGTCATATTGGAATAATTATATCTTCTACATAGTGGAGTCTTACCTGACGACAGGAGGGATGACATATGGTGACGGGAGCGCAAGAGGCTCGGGCTACTGCGAAATCGGTGAGATGTGGGCGTATTATCTTGAGAGCAAGATGTATAAGGAACGCTATGGCGGCTCATTCCCTTCCTTCGGGACATCGTTCTGGTTCTATCCGCAGATTTTCAGGTTTTTGGATGACAGGGGAATTTCGTGCTCTGACATTTTCAATGTGCTCGGACCTTCCGTCTTGTCGAGGGACGCGCTGAAGTCAGCATTGCTGTCGGCATATCCTGCCAGAAGAACTTCGATTGAGCAGGTTTTCAGCAGATACTGAAATCATGAGGAAAATCATAATACTGACGGCTGTTCTGGCGGTATTCGGTATTGAGAGGGCCAGTGCCCAAAAGTTCAGTGTTTCTACGGATTTGTTGGGCTATGCCTGCCTGGGGACATTTAATGCGGAGGTGTCTTATTCCGTCTCGAGGTACTGGAGTGTTACTGCGGGGGCGAGATATAATCCGTTCACATTCCGTAAAGGCAATCCGGACCGCCAGTTTCAGTATAGGCAGCAGTCATATTCGCTCGGTGCCCGCATGTGGCCGTGGCATACATTGTCCGGATGGTGGTTTGCTGGGAAAATGCGATATCAGGAATTTAATTCCGGGGGTATCATTTCCCGCAGCACGAAAGAAGGGGACCGGTTCGGAGCTGGGCTGTATGCCGGTTATACGCACATGCTATCAAGGCATTTCAATATAGAATTCGGAGCTGGGCTATGGGCTGGGTATGAACTCTACAGGAGGTATTCCTGCCAGGCATGCGGACTTACCGAGGCTTCCGGTTCCCGCTTCTTCGCTCTTCCTGATGACGTGAAAATTTCAATAGTTTATGTGTTCTGATTATAGATTCTGGATTGTTGCCATGATAACCTTGGCTGTTTCCTGTACTCCATACCGGAAAGTACAGAAGATACGTTCCGGAGAGGTCGGGGTTGAACTTTCCGTATCCGATGAAAAGCCATGTGAGGATGCCGCTGAGCTTGATGAGGCGGAAATCAGTCTTATAAAAGGCTCGCTGTCTGACGGTCCAGTCATAATGAACGCAATACGGGATACTGAGACAGGGGACATGGTTGCTACGGATGTCATAAGCGCATCCAAGGTGACGGCCCGTTTCAGAAATGTGGCGGAGAGGGCCGGACTGGTGACAATCAGTTTTGACATTACTGTTCCGGCCGGCCTTGCGGATTCAAGGTGGCAGCTTAAGATAAGGCCTTTTCTGGAGATTATGGATGAGGTAACTGATTTGGAACCGATATATATAACAGGCTCTGATTACCGTGCTGCCCAGTTGAGGGGGTATCAGCGTTATAGGATTTTTTTGTCCTCCATAATACGGGATACGACGGATTTCATCAGAATGGGCCAGCTTGAGATTTTTATCGAAAGGCATTTTCCGGATACTTACCGGATGAAGAATGATTCGTCCGTCATACCGGAGCCTCTTGCGGGCAATCTGTTCGGTGTTACGCAAACTGACGCATTGCTGCATTACACGAGAAAACTCATGTTGAGGCATAACGAGCGGCGCAAGGGGCGTGAGGGGAAAATGTTTGCAAAGTATGTGAAGGACCCTATTGTCACTGACGGAATCAGGCTGGATACTGTAATTACCGGTATGGACGGGGATTTCATATACCGTTACAGCCAGACTTTCAGGAGCCGCCCTGCCTTGAAAAAGGTTCGTGTGTCGTTGGAGGGAAGCCTGTATGAAATGGGAGAGTGCATCATGTGCCTTCCTTTTCCGCAGGACCTGACTTTCTACATAAGTTCATTGTCATCGCTGACTGACAATAGGCCTAAGTACAGGATGATTGTCAAGGAGCGTGTCGTGCATGACAATACGAGGGCGCTTATCGATTTCAGCCAGGGAAGTGCCGCCATTGATACTTGTCTCGGAGACAATGCCTCAGAATTGCGGAGGATAAGACGCTGTTTTGATGATGTCGCATCAATGGATGGGCTGGTTGCGGATTCTATAGTGATTGTGGCCTCTTGTTCTCCTGAGGGCAGTTATGTGTCGAACCGTAAATTGTCGGAAGACAGGGCGGAGGCTGTGCTGAAACATGTGTCAGACTTTGTTCCGGATGAATGGAAGGATATTTTGAGCTCGTCAGGACTTCCTGAGAATTGGGAACAGCTGATGCGTCTTGTAGAAAATGATACGGTGATTGCTCCGGAGTCAAGGAAGCGGATATTGGATCTTTGTTCTGACCTGCATGACCCGGACGATGCCGAGTCGAAGATGTCACGGATGCATGAGTACAGGTATCTTCGGGAAAGATTGTATCCGAAGCTGAGAAGTGTGCGTTTTGATTTCTATCTGCACAGGGCAGGAATGGCAAAAGATACAGTACATACTGCGGAACTGGATACTCTTTATTTGAGAGGGGTGCAGGCGTTGCGCGATTTGGATTACAAGACTGCTGTCGGGATATTGCGCCCATACGATGACTACAATGCCGCCCTGGCTTTTGTGTCAGCAGATTACAACCATTCTGCACTTGATGTGCTTGGACGTCTCGGGGATTCTGAACCGAAGGTGTGCTATCTCAAGGCTTTGGTCTTGTCGCGGCTCGGACAGGAGGTCGAGGCGATGAAATATCTTGAGTTGAGTATAGCATATGATGCTCATATGGAGCACAGGGCCAATCTTGACCCAGAAATGTCTATTCTTGTTAAAAAAAGACAAACAAATAATAAATAGGATAATATGAAATTTCGTTTTGTGATTGCGGCCGTAACTGTTGCCGCACTTTCTGGGTGCAGTGAGAAAAAATCGGATGCGCCTATTCTGGCTGACGGTAATGTGGAACTTTTCCTCAGTGTTCCTGGTACGGCTACAAAAGTTTCAGGTGTCCCTTCCTCTGAGGATGCCATAAAAGATTTGCAGGTTCTTGTATTCAATTCCAAAGGTATGCTTGAGACATACAAGCATGGCAATGGGAATTCCATCTCGCTTACATGCACTGCCGGTGAAAAACGTATAGCTGCTTTTGTTAATGCGGGACAGCAGAGTTCGGTGGGGTACGAACGGGAGTTGCCGCAGCTGGTTTCTGACCTTGCGGATAATGGGCCTGGCGGGCTTGTCATGGCCGGTGATACTTCAGTCGTGCTTACTGCTTCAGGCAGCATAAATCTTGAGGTAAGGCGTATGGCCGCAAGAATCGGCGTAAGCAAAATAGAGAATGCCATGGTTCTGCCTCAGCATAAGGCAATGAAATTTGAGGTCAAGTCCATATATCTGGTAAATGTTGCCGGAGATAAAGCCTTCTTCGGTGCGTCTGAGACCTCCCGGTGGTACAACTGTTCTGCACCGCAGGCCGGTTCTCCATCATTCTTGCGCGATGATGTGACTGGCGGGATTGTGGCTGCCGGAAAGGCATATGAAGGGAAACATTATTTCTACTGTTATCCTAATGATGTGACGGAGGATTCGTCTGCTGCCGAATGGTGCCCGCGTAAGACGCGTCTTGTGGCAGAGGTGGCTTTGGATGATGTGACGTATTATTATCCGGTCACTTTGGATAATGTGGCAAGGAACACCTCGTATTCATACGAATTGAGGATAACCCGTCCCGGCTCCTCCTCTCCGGACATTCCGGTTGACGATGCCGCTGTGGGGATTACGGTAGTTGTGAAAGGCTGGACGGAACTGCCGCCAGTATATGAACAAATATGACTTGGTGTGTCATGAGGAAGGTATTGCGCGGATTGCAGGCAGTGATTTTCTGCATTTTGCTGTGGACAGGATGTTCTGTCAAGGAGAACAGGAGAGAGTGTCCGTGCAGGCTGTTTCTTGATTTCAGTGAGACGGATGCGGAAGAGGTGCCATATGCTGATTTGCATGTTCTTTCAAGTGAGGGGTTTCATCTTGTTGAACATGTCGGGTCTGGAGCATTCGTGGAGGAACTGGTGTTGCATGTCCCCCGTAGAGGTGCAAGGGTAAATGCGTATTGTGGAGCGGAGGGATATGTTGCTGAGGACGGGAGCATGGTTATTCCTTATGGAAGTGAATGCCCGCGTGTGTATATGCATTCCTCTTATGTCGAAACTGATTGTGAGGCTGCATTTGAGAAAGTGCGTGTACGCAAGAATCATTGCCTTATAACGGTTCATGTCGAGGAGGCGGATTTCCCTTATGTCCTGGATGTGCGTGGAGAGGTCTGCGGGTATGGGGCTGACGGGAGACCGGCAGGCGGGGCGTTTCTTTTTGCTATGCGTCCCGATGATAAGGGTGCCTGTTCTGTTTCCGTTCCACGTCAGGTTGACAATTCGCTCAGGCTTGATGTGGATGACGGGACGGATGTGCTTAAGACTTTTGCGCTTGGTGAGTATGTGACCGCGAGCGGTTATGACTGGAGTGCGGAGAGCCTGGATGACATAACAATAGGATTGGACTATTCATTGAGTCATGTCACTTTGAAAATAGAGGGGTGGGAAAAGGAATTGCATTTTGATGTTGAAATTTAGTTGAATTGTCGCGGAAAAATTTAGTTTTTCAAAAATATTGATTATCTTTGCCCCACTTTTCTGAAGCGCATGTGGTGAAATTGGTAGACACGCTACTTTCAGGAGGTAGTGCTTCACGGCGTGTAGGTTCGAGTCCTATCATGCGCACATTCCAAGATTTGGGAAGAAACGGAAATTCTTCCCAAATCTTTTTTATGCCAGCACTTTCCATCTTACGCGCCATCTTCCGTCTGTGTAATCATGGCTCAGTATCGTGAATTTGCCTATTTCAGAGGTGTTGTTTACATGTGCGCCTATGCATGCGCAGGTGTCATAATCTCCGATTCTTACGATTCTGAGGGTATCGGACGCGTGCTCCGGGAGTTTGCCGAGATCTGCGATTGACTCGGCTTCGGCCCTTGGCATCAGTTCGGCTGTGACGTCCAGTGCATTTTCTATTATTCTGTTTACGGCATTTTCAATTTCGCAGACCTGCTGCGGAGTCGGGCATTGATTGAGGATGTAGTCGCATTTTGATTTCTTGCGTTCTATATGTGCATTCCTTGAGCGTGGACATCCGAACATTTTTACCATCGTGGCGTTGAGGATGTGTTCTGCTGTGTGCATTGGAGGGTATTCCTCCTTGTTGTGCATGTTGAGTGTGTTCTCATTCATATATGTGAATTTTTGCCGTAAAGATAGTGAATCTGAGACAATTGGCGACATGAACCGGATTATGTCGTCCAGTACGCCTGTAAAACCTTGGCCATTCAGGAGTTCATGCCTTTTTGACGGATATGTGCGGCAATGTACATTGCCATACCCTTCCGCAGCCATGCGCGCAGCTGTTTTTTGCAGTTTGGCCGGGGAGCCTGAACATGGGTCGTCTTCTCCGGAAAGCAGCATTATTTCAAGTGAGGGATTGCATGTCTGCGTTTTGACGGGTGAGTATGCCTGGAGCATAAGCCCGGTCACGCATGATGCGCAGCTTGCTGTCATCTTGAAATTGCATACAGGATTTGCTCTGAACCGTTCCCGTTCATTGGGGTCGGAACATGTCCATGCCTGGTGCCCTTCCTTTCTGAAACGTATGTTGTAGATGCCGGAAGTGATTTCCTGCAGCAGGCTTATGTGCAATTTTCCTGCTCCTGCCTTGCACATGCCGTCTGTCATCAGTTTGCCAATCGGGGCAAATGGGCTGTATGATGGCAAGCCGCAGAGGACAGCTCCTGAAAGCATGAGCCCATTGTCGCGGATGAAGACTTTTGTAGCCAGCGCTCCCATGCTGTGCCCTATCATTATTATGGGAATGCCTGGATTTTTCGACAATGCCCATTCGGATACGGTTTTCATGTCGTCTGTCAGGCTCTTCCAGCCTCCTTTGTACATGTAGCCGATATCTTCCGGGGCAAAGATGCTTTCACCGTGTCCTCTGTGGTCGTGTGCGATGCATGCGAAACCATGGCTGCAGAGATATTCCATCGCCGGGATGAAGCGTTCTTTGCATCCGCATAGGCCGTGGATGAATTGTACCGTGGCTTTGGGGCGGCTTGTATCCGGCATAATGGATATTGTGCTGATGCCCAGTGAGTCATAATGTGATTCCAGAGTGAATTTGTCTATTTGTGGCATGCTTGTGCTTGCGTTTTTCCAAAACGGTGTGCCTGCAAAAAACAAGCCCTTTATGACATGTTGTGGCCCGAGGTTTGCCTATGGCGTGCCTGGAACAGAAATCCGGCTTGTGGTGTGGGATTTTCCGCACTGTTGCCGGGGGACATATAGTTAATGAGTATAGATATGAAAAAAGTTATCAGTGGTGTCCGGCTGGCCGGTGTCGCGGCGCGTCAGGATAAAAAGGCAATTTTAGGAAAAACCGGAAGACTCTTTCTGGTGTGCGTGACTTTGGCGGCCGGTGTTGCGGCGAATGACGCCTATGCCCAGGAAAAGGGGCGTTCCGATAAAAGGAAAGAGGCCATGGAGGCTTGGAAAAAGGACATGGCGGAATTCCGTTCGCGTTCAAATTCAGACAGGGAGATAGAATCGCTTGTGGATTCCGTTGCTTCAGTGCAGGCTTCAGCTGCCGTGCAGAATATGGATTTTGTGCTTGAGGCGGACAATGTCTCTTTCAAGAACGGAGCGACAGCATTTGTGAATTCAAATACGAATTTCATTGCAGTAAAAGGCAAGAGGGCTGTGGTGCAGATTTCACCGAGTGATTTTGCTGCCGGTCCAAACGGGGTCGGAGGCGTTACTGTGGACGGCATGATTTCCGGAATGAAGGTCAAGACCGACAAGAAAGGCCGCACTACTATATCCATGAATGTGTCTGGAATCGGAATCAACGCCCAGGTGGAGCTATACATGTTCCCGGGCAGTAATGAGGCTACGGCCACTGTGTATCCTAACTTCAATTCGAATACGGTCTGGATGTCCGGTGAAATCATACCTTATGAGAACTCTACGGTAATCAAGGGAAGGTCCTTGTAGTGGAAACGAATAAAAACAGATAAAGAAATGAAAAGAATCATCATTATTTCAGCATTGGCGCTTTTGGCTGTGTCATGCCATAAGGTGCCTTATCCTCAGGACCGTGACGGGGAATATCTTGTATATACGGCTCCGGGAAAGGACGTGGATTTCACCAAGTTCAAGACATTCAGCATTGCTGACAGCCTTCTGGTCATCGGGCGTTCTGACAAGGCGGAGTATTCAAAATCGGAGAATGCGCTTGCCCTTGTGCGCAGGTACCGCTCCAACATGGAGAGTCTCGGATATACATATACTCCTGACGCCAAGAATGCGGATCTCGGAATCCAGGTGACATATATAATCAAGAGCGAGCGTTATGTGCAGTATTATGACCACCCTTACTGGTGGCTTGATTATCCGGGATACTGGCATCCTGGCTACTGGGGCGACTGGTACGGATACTATTATCCGCGTCCTGTGACTTATGTGCAGTCAACCAATGCCCTTGTGGCGGAAATGGTGGACCTTACCGTGGAAAAGGGTGCTGACAAGCCTCTTGTGATTGTATGGTCTTCATATCTTGGTGGATATGCCGGGGCAAGTGCTTCGCGTGACTTTGCACGGATGATGGAGTCCATTGACCAGGCTTTCGTGCAGTCGCCTTATTTCGTGCGCCCTGAGGGTAAATGACAATATTAAATTTTGACATGATGAAAAAGATATTATATATGCTTATGGCATCGGCGGCTATGATGGTTTTTGCCGGTGAGGCAGATGCCCAGATGGGCAAGAGGTACTACATAAACGGCGGCTGGCAGTTCAACGGTACGATTGCCAACAGCTATGTGAAGAGTGCGCAGGGATATGGTGCATATGTTGAGGGAGGGTATTATGTCAGTCCGATGCTTGCTGTGGGAGGATTTGCCGGCTTCGGCACCAATAATGAGTATATCCCGAAGGAGACTTACGTTTTTGACGGAGGAGCAGCCCTTACCCCTGACCTTGACAGGTCCATTTATCAGGTTCCTTTCGGCGCGACTCTCAGATACCGCTTCTCGAGAAAGATATGCCAGCCTTATGTTGAGGCCAAGCTAGGAGCCGAGTATTCTATGCAGAGCACCTATATGTCCACTTTCGTGAACAGGCAGGACAATTGGGGATTCTATGTGTCTCCTGAAATCGGTGTGTCCATATTTCCTTTCCGGAAGGCTGATGTAGGCTTCCAGTTTGCGGCTTATTATAGCTATGCCACCAACAGGAACAATGATTTCGGAATCAACGGACTGAACAATTTGGGCTTTAAGCTTGGAATAGCTTTTTAATGATTACCTTTACATTCCTGCCGGGGCTACGGGATTAAACCCCGGACCCGGTGGGATGTGATTTTTTCGGTATGGGAAACAGGATAAGATACAGAAGCATAGTCCTTTCGGACATTCATATGGGTACCGGGTTCTCCAAGACCAGGGAAGTCTGTGACTTTATAAGCAGCTTTGATTGCGACAGGCTTATCCTCAATGGTGACATAATTGACGGTTGGCAGATGAAAAGGAAGGGGAATGCCATGTGGGGGCATGAGCAGTCACGGTTTTTCCGGATAATATTGAAGATGATTGAGCGCCAGGGAACCAAGGTTACGGCATTGCGCGGCAATCATGATGACTTTCTTGACAGAATCATTCCTATGAGCATGGGAAACCTTGAGATACAGAAGGATGCCATCATAGAGAGCGGAGGCATGAATTTCTTTGTGACTCACGGGGATGTGTTTGACAGCGTGACGTCAAATATGCGCTGGGTCGCCAAACTCGGGGACATCGCGTACAATTTACTTCTTAAGGTAAACGTCCTCTATAACCGTTGGCAGTCCTTTAGGGGCAAGCCGTACTATTCTTTTTCCCGCGAAATAAAGAACAAGGTGAAGAAAGCTGTTGCCAATGCTTCGGACTTTGACCGGATGCTTACCGACATGGCAAGGACAAAAGGCTGCCAAGGTGTGATATGCGGGCATATACATCGTCCGGAGGATCGTGTGATTGAGGGGGTCAGGTATCTCAATTCGGGTGATTGGGTCGAAACGCTTTCTGCTCTTGTTGAGGATTATGACGGAAATTGGAGGATAGTATATTATAAGGATGTGTTTCCTTTCGGAGCGATACGTGATGATGTGCCTGCCTTTAAAGTGCAGGATGTTGCTCCGTAGCATTAAAATCAAATGGTCATGAAATATCTTTTTATAGTTCAGGGAGAGGGCAGGGGACACCTTACTCAGGCGATTACGCTTGAGAAGCTGCTGATTTCCCGTGGTCATGAAGTGGTGGGGATTATGGTCGGGAAAAGCCGGGGCCGCAAGCTTCCGGATTTTTTCGGACGGGAAGTGCATGCGCCGGTGACGCAGTTCGAAAGCATGAATTTTCTGCCGTCTGCTTCAAATAGGCGTCCGAGTATGCTGAAGACTGTTGCCGTGAATGCCGTCAGTCTGCACAAGTATATTCCGTCCATACGCATGATACGTGATACGATACGTTCCAGCGGTGCCGATGCGGTCGTGAATTTCTATGAGTTGATGACCGGATTGACCTGTATGTTCTGCAGGATTGACGTTCCTGTCGTCTGTATAGGGCACCAGTATCTTTTCCGCCATAGTGATTTCGGGATGCCGTATAAGAAGTATCCGGGAAGCAGGGCGCTTAATTTTTTTACGAAGCTTACTTGTGCCGGAGCTGTGAAATGTCTTGCTCTTTCTTTCAGGAAGATGGATGCTGATTACGCTCATGGGATAGCTGTGGTGCCTCCTCTTCTGAGGCGTGAGGTGATGGATATGGAGGTTGCGGATGGAGATTATGTGCATGGATATATGCTGAACAAGGGGTTTTCTAAGGATGTGCTGGAGTGGCATCGTGAGCATCCGGAAGTCGAGCTGCGGTTCTTTTGGGACAATTGGGAGGCTGGAAAGGTGATGAAGGTGGACGATACGCTCAGTTTTTATCTTATTGATGACCATGAGTTCCTGAAACAGATGGCCGGATGCAGGGCATATGCAAGTACGGCCGGGTTTGAGTCTGTATGCGAGGCTATTTGGATGGGCAAGCCTATTCTGATGGTCCCGTCTCATATCGAGCAGGAAATCAATGCATTTGATGCATCAAGGTCAGGTGCGGGCGTGAGCTGCGATAAGTTTGACCTTAGTCTTCTTCTTGATTTTGCTGATGAATTCAAAGCCGAGCCAGGATTCAGGGATTGGGCCCGTTCTGCTCAGGATATTTTTATCCGTGAGTTGGAGGATTTGGACAAAATTGCATAAAAATGCATTTTTTTTGAAAAAAGTTGCGAAAAAGTTTGCAAGTTCAAAATTAAACGCTACCTTTGCAATCCCAATTCGAAAGGAACTCACTTGAGACACCGACGAAACGGATACGGATTGATTCGTTAGCTCAGTTGGTAGAGCACAACACTTTTAATGTTGGGGTCTTGGGTTCGAGCCCCAAACGGATCACAAGTTCTTAAAATTATTGCTTCCCTAGCTCAGTTGGTAGAGCACGACACTCTTAATGTTGGGGTCCAGGGTTCGAGCCCCTGGGGGAGCACAAAAGGCGAGGATTTATGCAATCCTCGCCTTTTTGTATTCATGTCCGGTATCGCACTTTTGAGTTGTAGGCTATCCGTAAACTTATGTTATTTGGGGATTGTGAGGGAGCTTGGGAGCGCGCTTTAGGAAACGTGGCGGCATGCCTGCATTGGTTTCCTGCGGAATGTTTCGGATCACCTGCAAAAGTA
>DBLW01000001.1 GCA_002298075.1 Bacteroidales bacterium UBA714
ATGACAGGCTTGACATGGATGCGTTCCGTAAATGGATGCCTGATTTTGCTGATGCGGAATTCATTCTCGAGGACGGGGAATATGTATGCGGCTGGGCAGTGGAGAAGATGTCCAAGTCCATGTACAATGTCGTGAACCCGGATATGATATGTGATACTTACGGAGCTGATACCCTCAGACTTTATGAGATGTTCCTCGGGCCTCTTGAGCAGTCCAAGCCATGGGACACCAAGGGCATTGACGGAGTGAACCGCTTCCTCAAGAGGGTATGGAGGATGTTCTATGACCGTGACGGCTTCATCGTTACGGAGGGCAAGGCTTCCGCAGAAGAACTGAAGTCCCTGCACAAGCTGATAGGAAAAGTCCGCTCTGATATAGAGGCCTTCTCGTTCAACACTGCCGTGAGCGCATTCATGATTGCAGTGAACGAACTGTATGAACTGAAATGCAACAAACGCGAGATTCTTGAGCCTTTGATTGTGCTCCTGTCGCCTTTTGCACCTCATATCGCCGAGGAACTTTGGGCTGCTCTCGGACATGGTGAAAGCATCTCCTATGCGGCCTTCCCGGAGTATGTGGAGGCTTATACTGTTGAAAACACATGTACTTATGCCGTTTCATTCAACGGAAAGACACGTTTCACGGTTGAACTTTCTGCCGGAATGTCACGCGAGGAGGTTGAGGCTCATGTGCGCGGACTGGAGCAGACTGCTAAATATGTAGCCGGGGGAAATATCATGAAAGTGATAGTAGTGCCTGGAAAAATTGTCAACATAGTCGTCAAATAAGCAATGAAAGCCGGAAAAATATTGGCAGTGATGTGGGATTATCTGCTGCTGTCGGTCGGAACTCTCATCTATTGTCTGGGATGGACTTCATTCCTGATTCCCAATGGTCTGGCAAGCGGTGGCCTGACCGGATTGTGCACAATCATCCAGTACGGTACCGGAGGAGCGATTCCTATAGGTGTGAGTTTTCCGATAATCAATGTATTCCTGCTCATCCTGGCCGTTATAGTCATGGGCAAGGCATTCGGGTTCAAGACCATCTATGTCATAGCTCTTTCGTCCCTGCTGTTCGAGGTGCTTCCCGGATTTCCGCAGCTGGAAGTCGTGGACCCGGAGCGCTTTGACAAATTCCTTGTCGCCATTGTCGGCGCTTCGCTTGAGGCCGTCGGCATCGGACTGACCCTGCTCAGGGGAGGCAGCACCGGAGGAACTGACATTGTCGCCATGATTGTCAACAAATATTGGCCTGTGTCACCCGGAAGAGTCTATATGGTTACGGACATATTCATAATCGCTTCCATGCTTCTTGTTCCTGGAATGGGAATCGTGGATATGATTTATGGTTATGTAATCATGCTCACTTTTTCTTTCGGGGTGGATTTTGTCCTGCTCGGCAACAAGTCTTCTGTCCAGATATTGGTCTTTTCATCAAAGTATAAGGAAATCGCCGACCACATGATAAATGATGTGCACAGGGGGGTGACCGCCCTGCAGTCAGTAGGATGGTATACTCAGAGCGAGGGAAAGGTTCTTCTTATTGTGGCGAGGAAGCATCAGATGAATGACGTCGTGAATGAGGTAAAGGCGATAGACCGCTCCGCCTTCATTTCAGTTTCCACTGCCATGGGGGTGTATGGCGAAGGATTCGAGGAAGTCAAATCCGGTCTGAAGCTTAAGAAAAAAGAACATTTGAACGAGGATATGAAATGACAAGGAATCTGTTGGACAAATCGATCTGGGTGGTTATCAAGGAATACGGCCTGATCACATTCGGACTGTTGGCTTATTGTCTTGGATGGACAATATTTCTTCTCCCGAACAATCTTGTCGGAGGTGGTGTGTCAGGCTTTGCGGCCATTTTGTTCTATGCCACAGGCATACCGTTGGGATATACATATTTTGTCATCAACATAATCCTGCTGCTTGTAGCCCTGAAGATACTCGGAAGGGGATTCGGGGGCAAGACCATATATGCCATCATCCTGACATCCGTGCTTTTGAATTTTCTGCCTACAGTCGTTCCGCAGGACTTTGTGCATTCGTTTGCCCTTGAAAACGGGAAATTGATATGTACCATACTCGGAGGAGTGATAGCCGGAGTCGGAATCGGCATCTCCATTTCGCAGGGAGGCAGTACCGGCGGAACTGACATTGTGGCGCTTCTCTGGTGCAAGTACAAGAATGCTTCCCCCGGACGTGTAATCCTCGTTATTGATGTGGGCATAATCATGTCCTCAATGATATTCCCCTCATTTTCCGATGTGGACAGGCAGCAGCTCGTGCCTTTTGCGGAAAAACTGGTCATTGCCGTCTATGGCCTTATCCAGGTTACTGTCAGCGGATATGCCATCGACTTGTATCTGTCCGGCTCCAAGCAGTCTGTGCAGGCTTTCATTTTCACTAAGAAGCATGTGGAGATGGCGGATGCGATAGCGTTTGACATGAAACGCGGCGTGACAATAATACCGGCCAAGGGATGGTTCTCTAAAGAAGACAGGGACATTGTCATGGTGGTCACAAGAAAAGATGACCTCAATCTTCTGCTCCGCTATGTGAAGACTATCGACCCGGACGCTTTTCTGTCAGTCTCGTCCGTGATGGGGGTCTATGGAAAAGGATTTGATACCATCAAGGTGAAATCCAAGAAATAGTTTCACCCCTCATGAGGCACTACCACCTCAATGTCGTTTTAAAAAAAAGAAATAATTTAAAGAAAAAGAAAAAAGTGACGATTGACCCCCTTTCAGTGTGGGCTGAAAGGGGGCTTTTGTATATTTTTGCGATACCGAAATATATGATTATGGAGAATTTTGTTGCGCTGGTTGTCATGGTGGCGTCATTATCGGTTGCGGGCCTTCTGATTATGAAAAACTTCAGGACTAAGTCTCTTGCCGGAAAGAAAAGCCGGATTGTTTCAATATTATTGCTGCTGAACAGCTGTCTGCTATTGTGTGACATGGCTGCCGGAAAGGGAGTGGCATTCAGGCTTCCGCTTGATTTGCTGCTTTCGCTTTTTGCCTTGTACCCTGTCATGTCATCTGTACTGCGGGAGAAGGCTTCTGTGCTTTTTGTCGGTATGGCGTCTGCAGCGGAGGCCGGACTTGCCGTTTATTATGTGCTTTGTTCCGTGTCAGTCCTTGGATTGCCTCCCGAGGAGGTCACTATGTGCCTGGCAGCTTTGGTTGCCGCATTTATAGCAGGAATATTTATCTATGGGGTATCCCGCCGCCTTGCTGATGTGCGTTCCGTCATGGCCTCGGGGAATGCCTGGTCGTATATGTGCCTCATAGTCGAGACGGTGTATCTTTTTTGCATCCTGGTCTGTACGCTTCTTATGCTTTGCCTGTTCCGTATGGACGGTGATGCTTCAGTGGCTTTGTGCATCGTTTCGCTTCTTTTCTGTCTTGTGCAGCTGGCTTTGGGGCTGAGGTGCTGCTATGATGCGGAGTTTCTGATTTTCAAGAAGCAGGAAGAGCGTATTGCCGTAGCCTATAAAGCCTCTAAGATGGAGCTTGCGGTCATGCGTCCCAAGCCTGATGAGGCTTATCAGGATGTGTATTCCAGGATAGTGTCGTATTTTGAGGAAGAAAAGCCTTATCTGAATGGTGACCTGACTATAAATGATGTCGTTAAAGTTGTCTATACGAATAAACTGTACATATCCAGGGCAATCAGCCATTATGCCGGGAAGAATTTCTGCCAGTTTGTGAATTGGCACAGGGTAATGTATTCGGTGGAAAGGTACAGGGAAAATCCCGAGATGACCGTGACGGATCTTTGGCAGGCATGCGGATTCAATTCAGTGGTCCCTTATAATATGGCCTTCAAGCTGTTCATGGGAGAGAATCCCGGGGAGTGGTGCCGTAAGGAGAAGGCCAGGCTTGTGAGGATGAAAAAATAAGTTGCGGAATCGGGACGGGAAGAGTATCTTTGTGCTTGGACAAAGGGCGCCTGCACGTATTTGGGACGGCGGTGCCCTGACAGACAATCTGAAACTAATTCATGTTATGGCAGACGAGAAGATAATTTTTTCGATGAATGGGGTAGGCAAGATCCTTCCTCACAACAACAGGGTGATTCTGAAAGACATATATTTGTCTTTCTTTTACGGGGCGAAGATCGGCATCATCGGTCTTAACGGTTCCGGAAAGTCCACATTGATGAAGATAATAGCCGGAATCGAGACCGGTTATCAGGGTGAAGTCGTATGGGCGCCCGGTTATTCTGTAGGTTACCTCGAGCAGGAACCTCAGATGGATCCGGACAAGACCGTCCTTGAGGTGGTTCAGGAGGGTGTCCAGGAGGTGATGGACATCCTGAAGGAGTACGAAGAGGTCAATCTCCGTTTTTGCGAGCCGATGTCGGATGACGAGATGGCGGCTTTGATTGAGCGTCAGGGCGAGCTTACTGAAAAGATTGAGAACTGTGGCGGATGGGAGATTGATTCAAAGCTGGAGCGTGCAATGGATGCATTGCAGTGTCCACCGTCCGATGCCAAGGTCGGGACTCTCAGTGGAGGAGAGAGGAGGCGTGTGGCTCTATGCCGTCTCTTGCTCAGGCAGCCTGATGTGCTGCTGCTCGATGAGCCTACCAACCACCTTGATACTGAGAGCATACAGTGGCTTGAGGCCCACCTTCAGCAGTATAAGGGAACTGTAATCGCAGTTACGCATGACAGGTATTTCCTTGACAATGTGGCCGGATGGATTCTTGAACTTGACAGGGGGGAAGGAATACCGTGGAAAGGAAACTATTCTTCATGGCTGGACCAGAAGAGTACCAGGCTTGCCATGGAGGAAAGGCAGGAGAGCAAGCGCCGCAAGACTCTGGAAAGGGAGCTTGAGTGGGTGCGTATGGCTCCTAAGGCACGTCATGCCAAGTCGAAGGCACGCTTGGGAGCATATGAGAAGCTTGCCAGTGATGACGGCAGGGAGAAGGAGGCTAATCTTGAGATTTTCATTCCTAACGGTCCCCGTCTTGGAAACAAGGTCATTGAGTTCCGTGACGTGTCGAAGGCCTATGGTGACAAATTGCTTTATGAGCATCTGTCATTCGTGCTGCCTCCGGCCGGAATCGTCGGTGTCATTGGGCCTAACGGTGCTGGAAAGACAACTTTGTTCAGGCTTATTATGGGATTGGAACAGCCTGATTCCGGTGAAATCATAGTCGGAGAGACCGTCAAGACTGCCTATGTGGACCAGCAGCACAAGAGCATAGACCCTGACAAGACTGTATATCAGACAATCGCCAATGACTCGGAGTTCGTCAAGCTCGGAAAAAAAGAGGTGAATGCCAGGGCATATGTGTCGCGCTTCAACTTCTCCGGGGCGGACCAGGAGAAATTGTGCGGCATCCTTTCCGGCGGTGAGAGGAACCGCCTGCATCTGGCCCTCACTCTTAAGGACGAAGGCAACGTGCTTTTGCTTGACGAGCCTACCAATGATGTGGACGTGAACACGATACGTGCGCTTGAGGAAGGCCTTGAGAACTTTGCCGGCTGTGCAGTGGTGATTTCACACGACCGCTGGTTCCTTGACCGTATCGCGACGCATATCCTTGCTTTTGAGGGTGATTCCCAGGTGTATTTCTTCGAGGGGACCTATTCCGAGTACGAGGAGAACAAGAAGCGCCGTCTTGGAAATGAGGAGCCTAAGAGATTCAAGTATAAGAAACTGATGGCTGAGTAGGGCCTTCGGATGTGTATTGGAAAACCATATTTGCAATGAGACGAATTATAGCAGTCATTTTGGTGATGGGCTCTTTGGCCTGTGCCGTTTCAAGTGCCCAGATTAAGATAGGGAACCGTTCTGTGAACATTAAGAAGGCCGTGCAGGCCGCAAGTGACGTTACAAAGGCCATTACCTTGTCCGATGAGGATATCGCGAGGATGAGCCGCGAGTCTGTGGAATGGATGGATGAGCACAATCCGATAGACACTTGTGAATATGATGCAAGGCTCAGGCGTCTTACGGAAGGGATTACTGAAGTTGACGGGCTTGCTCTCAATTTCAAGGTCTATTATGTCATAGATGTCAATGCGTTTGCCTGCGGTGACGGGTCTATAAGGGTATTTTCATCTTTGATGGACATTATGGATGACGATGAGCTTATGGCGATAATCGGCCATGAAATCGGTCATGTGGTGCATCATGATGTCAAGGACGCGATGAAGAGCGCCTATATGGCTTCTGCTGCCCTGAATGCGGCCGGAGCTGCAGGAGGAAAGATAGGACAGCTTTCAGACTCACAGCTCGGTGACCTTGCTGCCGCTTTGCTTGACGCGCAGTTCTCGCAGAAACAGGAGTATGCGGCGGATGAATATGGGTTTGAGTTCTGTGTCAAGCACGGCTTCAGTCCATATGGAATGGCGAACGGGCTTGGCAAGCTTGTCGAGCTTTCAAAAGGTGCAAAGGCTTCTGTCGTGCAGAAAATGTTCTCATCACATCCTGACAGCGAGAAGCGTGCCCAAAGGATGAAAGAGAAGGCCGACGCTTACGTGGCCGGAAAGTGATTCCTGATTTTATAAGTCCTGAAAATTCCTGACGGTATGAAAAGAATTTCAGTGATAACCGCTGCCATGTGTTTTTTGCTGTTGCCGTTTTGTGCTTCAGCCCAGCGTTCCGAGCTTCTTTTGGAGAAGGGATGGAAATTTTTCCTTGGTGATGCAGAAGGGGCGTCTGACAAGTCTTATGATGATTCCTCTTGGAAAGAAGTCTCTGTGCCTCATGACTGGGCCATCACTGGACCTTTTGACAGGAACAATGATCTCCAGAATGTAGCGGTGACACAGAATTTCGAGACTCGGGCTTCAGTAAAGACCGGACGTACCGGAGGATTGCCTTATGTCGGCACGGGATGGTACAGGTGCACTTTCGATGCTCCGCAGGGCAAGAAGACCACACTTCTTTTTGACGGCGCGATGAGTGAGGCAAGGGTGTATGTGAACGGGCACTATGTCGGCTTCTGGCCTTACGGCTACAGTTCATTCCATTATGACATCACTCCTTATCTCAACTCTGACGGAAAGGACAATGTGCTTGCGGTAAGGCTTGAGAACCGTCCGCAGTCTTCAAGATGGTATTCCGGTGCCGGGCTGTACAGGAATGTCCATCTGATATTCACATCCGAAGTGCATGTTCCGGTGTGGGGAACTCATGTCACGACTCCTCATGTGGAGAAGGACTTTGCTTCCGTGCACATGGAGACAAAGGTCGATGGAGCGGAGGGAAGGGCCTTGAAGATAGAGACTTCGCTTTATGCTCCGGACGGGACTGTTGCGGCGGAACGTACTTTTGCGGGAAAGACAGGAACCGGTCAGCCTATGGTTCAGAATTTCATCGTTGATTCTCCGGAACTTTGGTCTCCAGAGCATCCGGCCTTGTACCGAGCAGTGTCCAGGATTTATGCCGACGGTGTGCTTGCCGATGTTTATGAGACGTCTTTCGGAATACGCTCAATAGAATTTGTCACTGAGAAAGGATTTTTCCTGAACGGCGGTCACCGCAAATTCCAGGGGGTATGCAATCATCATGACTTGGGACCTTTGGGAGCGGCAGTCAATGTGTCCGCGCTCAGGCATCAGCTCCTGATGCTTAAGGACATGGGCTGTGATGCTGTCAGGACATCGCACAATATGCCGGCTCCCGAGCTTGTGCGCCTGTGTGATGAGCTTGGACTGATGATGATGATTGAGCCGTTTGACGAGTGGGATATTGCCAAATGCACAAACGGCTATCACAGGTTCTTTAATGAGCCGTCTGATGTGCCGGGAATGACATGGGCGGAAAGGGACATGGTGAATATGCTTCATCAGTGGCGCAACAATCCTTGTGTGGTAATGTGGAGCATCGGGAATGAGGTGCCGACGCAATGCAGCGCGGACGGCTACAAGGTGGCAAAGTTCCTGCAGGACATCTGTCACCGTGAGGACCCGTCCAGGCCATGCACATGCGGAATGGACCAGGTCTCATGTGTCCTTGACAATGGCTTTGCGGCCCTGATTGACATTCCGGGCCTGAATTACAGGACTTTCCGATATCTTGAGGCATATGAGAATCTGCCTCATGGTTTTGTGCTGGGGTCGGAGACTGCTTCGACAGTCAGTTCAAGGGGTGTGTATAAGCTTCCTGCCAAGAAGCGCTTCGGAGCTGTTGACAGCGACCACCACTGCTCCGCATATGATCTTGACGCATGTTCGTGGTCGAATGTACCTGATATAGACTTTGCCCTTGCTGACGATTACGGGTGGACAATGGGACAGTTTGTATGGACAGGCTTTGATTATCTTGGAGAGCCGTCTCCATATGATACCGACTCTTGGCCGAATCACAGCTCGATGTTCGGAATAATTGACCTCGCGTCAATACCGAAGGACAGGTTCTATCTTTACAGAAGCGTTTGGAACAGGACGGAGCCGACACTTCATGTGCTTCCGCATTGGAACTGGAAAGGGCATGAGGGCGAGCAGGTGCCTGTTTATGTATATACTTCGTGGCCGGAAGCGGAGCTTTTCGTAAATGGAGTCAGCTATGGACGCATGCGCAAAGAGCCTTCTCCAGTGTCAGATGGATATGTGCCTGCTGATACGGCACGTATGGCAAAGGGATTTCAGGATGAGAATCATGAAGGACGCTACAGGCTCATGTGGAATGATGTCGTTTATCAGCCCGGAGAACTGCGTGTGGTAGCATATGACAACTGCGGCAAGGAAGTGGGGGAGAAGGTCGTGAAAACGGCAGGAAAACCGCATCATCTGGAGATTTCTTCTGGCCTTGGCTTTATCGGAAAGGATGAGGTTCCGGTCTTGAAGGCTGACGGCAAGGACCTGGCTTATTTTACAGTCAAGGTAGTGGACAAGGACGGAAACCTGTGCCCGTCGGATTCGAGGCTTGTTGAGTTTGATGTCTGCGGAGCCGCCTCATACAGGGCTGCTGCCAATGGTGACCCGACGTGTCTTGACATTTTTCATGAGCCCCGGATGCACGCCTTCTCAGGTATGCTGACCGTGATTGTGCAGGCAGGAGAGAAAGACGGAGAAGCTGTCCTGACTGCCAGATCCAAAGGATTGAAGCCGGCAAGGGTTGCCGTGAAAGTGGAATAAAACAGAATCCCCGGTCTGATGAAAAGACCGGGGATTCTGTTTTATTATCAATATCTGTCCTCAGATGATACTGTAAGTTTCTTGCGGCCATGACGGCGGCGTGCTGCCAATACGCGACGTCCGTTCGGAGTCGACATGCGCTCGCGGAATCCGTGTTTGTTGCGGCGCTTGCGCTGTGATGGTTGGAATGTTCTTTTCATTATTTCTTGTTTTTATATTTTCGCGTATAAAATGGGAGTGCAAAGGTAGTCTTTTTCAATTTATTTGCAAAATATTTTGAAAACACTTTTAAAAAGCAATGTGTTTTTTGTCGGAAAACAGCTTTATTCAATGAATATGACCATCTTTTCGTTGAAGAATGAATCGTTGCTCCAGCTGTTTATCGGCCATGTGTGGACAGAGCCTTTCCTCATGTTGAACTTGCCCATCATCACTGCGATTTCCTCCACTATGTCGCCTCCTTTAAGGTAGAATATTCCGCTGCGGTATTTTCCCTTTACCCATGGCATGAAGTTCTCCAATGATGTCACCGCCCTTGAGACAACATAGTCGAACGTCTCTTCGAGAGATTCAGCCCTCGCGTTCACTGTAGTGACATTCCGGAGCTCCAGCTCTTTGGCTGCCTCGGATGCGACGATTATTTTCTTCCCGATGGAGTCACAAAGCGTGAATCGGCACTTTGGGAACATGATTGCGAGAGGTATGCCGGGGAAGCCGCCTCCCGTGCCGAGGTCAAGTATGCTTGCCCCCTTGTCGCACAGTGTGCCGTAAACATCCGGCATTTGCGTCTTTATGAATGCGGCAATGCATAGCGAGTGCATTACATGATGCCTGTAAAGCTGGTCTATGTCTTTTCTTGAAATCACATTGATTTTTGAGTTCCATTCACGGTAAACCGCTTCCATTCTGCGGAACTGTTCAATCTGCTCCGGAGTTATCTCCGGGAACTTCTCCTGTATCTCCTGTCTGAATTGTTCAAATGTCATGGCATGTCTTTTTGGGGTTCAACTCCTTCATCTTTCCGGGGCCGTGCCCGTCAGAGCTAAAGCAGCTCGTCGGAATAGTCCATCATTTTTAGCAGCTGCGCCTTGGCTCTCCGTATTTTTGTCTTTACAGTGTTTATCGGCATTTCCAGGGCATCTGCAATCTCCTTATATCCGAAATTGTCAATCAGATTCATCTTGGCCACGGTCCTGTAGTCGTCTTTCAGCTTTTCAATGTTGTTCAGCCACTTGTCATATTCCTGCTGGTTGATAATGTCCTCCTCAGGGTTATGCATGGTTGCCGGGATGTCGTTCAGTTCCGCCAGTTCCTCGTTGATGGATGTGGTAGGCATGTTCGTCTTCTCGCGGTCATGCCTGCTCAGGTGGTCAAAGGCAGTGTTCCTGGCTATCCTGTAAAGCCATGTGGAGAATTTGTATTCAGGATTGTATGTGGCTATCTGGCTGAAAGCTTTCTGAAAACTTTCGAGACAGATGTCCTCTATGTCCTCCTTCTGTGAAGCATATCTGGAAATATGGTTCTTGACACCTGCATTGTAGCGCGTATATAGCACGATGAATGCTGCCTGGTTCTGCTCTATGGCCAGGCGCACAAGGTCCGTGTCTGAAAGATTAGTGAGCTTCGAGCCAGTTGTTTCCATGATTGCATTCTACTGTTAAAGGTATTGACAGGCTTACCACATTCTCCATTTCCTCTCTTGCAATCTGCTCCAGGAGCCCTACTTCAGGCCCGGCTGCGTCAAATACAAGCTCGTCATGAATCTGCAGTATCATCCTGCTCTTGAGATTCTCTTCTCTGATGCGCTTGTCCACATTTATCATGGCAAGCTTTATTATATCTGCTGAAGTTCCCTGTATCGGGGCGTTTATGGCATTCCTTTCAGCCAGCGCTCTCACCGTGCCGTTCTTTGAGTTGATGTCCGGAAGATATCTCCTGCGTCCGAAGATGGTTTCAACATAGCCGGTTTCCTTTGCCGCTGCGATCGTGTCCGCGATATATGAGGATATGGCCGGGAAATTTGCGAAATAGTCGTCTATTATCTTCTTGGCTTCAGCACGTCCGATTTTCAGGCGTTGAGCAAGTCCGAATGAGGAGATGCCGTACATTATGCCGAAATTGGCTGTCTTTGCAATGCGCCTCTGGTCTGCGGTGACGTCCTTTATGTCAACCCCGAAAATTTTAGAAGCCGTCAGAGCATGCACATCCATCCCTTCCTTGAAAGCCTGGATAAGGTGCCGGTCGCAGCTCAGATGAGCCATGATTCTCAGCTCAATCTGAGAATAGTCGGCTGACACTATCTGTCCTCCTGGAGTTCCCGGCACGAAAGCCTTCCTTATTTTCTTTCCGCGTTCAGTGCGTATCGGGATGTTCTGGAGATTCGGCTTTGATGAACTCAGCCTTCCTGTTGCCGTCAGGGCCTGGTTGAAGGTAGTGTGTATCTTCCCGGTGACAGGTGAGATGTAGGTCGGCAGAGGGTCTATGTATGTCGAAAGCAGTTTCTTGACGCCTCTGTATTCGAGAATCTCGTTTATTATCGGATGCTTGTGCTCAAGCGCGCTGAGAGTGTCTTCGTCTGTAGGATAGACATATCTGACACCGGTCTTGGGCTTGATCTTAGGGTCAAGCTGGAGCTTTTCGAACAAGAGAGCACCTATCTGCTTTGGTGAAAGTATGTTCAGTTCCGGCTCTCCTGCCATCTCGCGCACCTTCTCCTGTATGGCGTTCATTTCAGTCGCAAGTCCAGAAGAGTATCTGCGCAATTGCACAAGGTCGATTTTGACACCTTCCCTTTCCATTTTTGACAACACCTTGCCGAGCGGCTCCTCCATGTCGTCATAAAGCTTCCTCAGGCCGAGCTCTCCCATTTCCTCCCAGATTTTTTCTCCGAGCAGGCATGTCGCAGCCGCTTCCTGGCGCCTGCTTGCCGAGGTGTCTTCTTCAGGAATCTCATCGAAAAGCGTCATGGGGGCTTGAGACTTCTTCTCCTGGGCGGACTCATCTATGCTGATGCCAAGATATGTCTTTGCAAGAATCTCTATCTTGTGGCTTTTTTCCGGATTGATAAGATAATGCATTAGTCCGATGTCGAGCCATTTGCCTTCCAGCTGAATGCCGTTGCAGGCCAGCATATTGCTTTGCAGCTTCAGGTCATATCCGCACTTGGTCACCTCCTTGTCTGATATCAGCTGAATGAAATCCTGTGCCGTGCCTTCAGCAACAATGCACTGAGGCTCAGCCTCCTGGATGTCTTTTGTCCTTACAGCTACGGTGACTTTTCTTATTGGAGTGAACATCTCGTCATGTTCGCCTTCAGTGATAATCGCGCACCTTCCGCTCTCTTTTGCCATCTTGATGATTTGTGCTGGCTCAGCTTCCAGGCAATTGATGGTGCGGCTCTGCTCTTGCGTGGCAGATTTGGCATGGCCGATATATTTGAGCAGCGACCCGAACTCGTATTTCTCGAAAAGGTCAGCTACCTCCGGGGCGTATTCACATGTTACTGCCATTTCCCCGGTCGGAACGTCAATCTGCATGTCGGTCTTTATTGTGACCAGCTCATGGCTCATCTCGACGTGGCCCCGTGCATTTTCAAAGGCCTCACGCTGCCTTGGCGTCAGTTCTTCCAGATGGCTGTAGATATTTGAAATGGAGCCGAACTTCGACACGAGCTTCCCGGCACCGACTTCTCCTACCCCCTTTATGCCTGGCACGTTGTCTGAGGTGTCGCCACATATGGTAAGAATGTCAATTACCTGCTCAGGCCTGCTGATTCCGTATTTGGCACAGATTTTCTCGACGTCAACAAGTTCACTTTCCGAGCCTGACTTGCCTGGCTTGAACTGGAATATGTTCTCTGAAATCAGCTGCCCGTAATCTTTGTCAGGCGTTACCATATATACCTTGAATCCCTCTCTCTCGGCACGTTTGGCCATGGAGCCTATCACATCGTCCGCCTCGAAGCCTTTTTCCATCAGGACAGGGATGCGCATAGCAAGGCACAGCTCGCACAGAGGCTCAAGCGCGTCTATGATAAGCTGGGGAGTCTCATCCCTGGTGCCTTTGTATTCCGGATATATCTTATGTCTGAATGTTCCTCCAGGAGGGTCGAATGCTACGGCGAGATGTGTCGGCTTTTCTTTCTCAATCAGTTCGAGCACGTATTTCGTGAATCCGAATAGAATCGACATGTCCGCGCCTTTGGAATTTATCATCGGATGACGCAGAAATGCGTAGTACATTTTGAAGACCAGTGCGTGTCCGTCGATAAGAAAAAGTCTGTTTCCCATGGGGCTCTTATAAAAAATGAACCCCAAAGATAGCAAAAGTTTCGTTTTCTCAGCTTTTTGCCTAAAAGTTATTTCAAATTTTCTTCACCTTGAATGCTGGCTTGCCGGATGAATGCGTCCGGATTCTTGAAAATGCCCGCTACGGCTTTCTGCATCTCATCGGGCTTTCCATCCTCACAAGCACAGCGGAATATCCCGTCCGCTCCGAGCGCAAGCACCTTGCCGCATACAGCCAGCCCTTCTGCCAGGTCGTGGGTGGAAAATATTACGGCTGGGCGTCCTGGCATGCCGCAGATTTCCTTGAGAGTGCCCATGACTGCAATACGGTTCTCCGCATCAAGAAAAGCAGTGGGCTCGTCCAGCAGGATTACCGGTGCGCGCCTTACAAGGGCCGAAGCTATCGCCGCCTTCTGGAATTCACCGTCGCTCAGCGTGGAAATGTCCCTGCCGGCAAGATTGTCAAGGCAAAGGCGCGAAAGAGCATTGCCGATGGCAGCCTCGTCTTCCGGAGCCAGCCTGCCTCCGAGGTCGCTTTGGCTGTAACAGCTGATTCTTACGAAGTCCCTTAGGGTGAATCCTTTGACTTTCGGTATGCGTGACGGTATCATTACAATCCCGTTAGAGCCTTTGCCGCTTCTTGCCTTCATGCCTGCAATGGCCCGCAGCAGGGTGGTCTTTCCGCTTCCGTTCGCCCCGCAGAGCATTATGCAGTCACCTTCGCGGACATCGAAAGAAACGCCGCGGTAAAATATCTTCCCCTCATGCCCGATGGTCATGCCCCTGACTTCGAGAAGTGTATTTCCTGTTATATTTTCCATGTGGTCATAGTTCCGGCTTTTTTAGCAATATGTATAATATGAGCGGGATGCCTATGAAGGCCATTGTGCCGGACACGGGAAGGGGAGTCCCGGACATTTGTGACAAAAGGTCGGCGCCCAGGCATATTATGCTCCCGCAAAGCATCGCCCCGGCAATCGTACTCCTGTGCGAAGAACTGCCCATTGCCCATTTAGCGATATGCGGAGCCACTATCCCGGCAAATCCGATGGGGCCGCAGAACGCGGTCACTGCTCCGGTGCAGAGGCAGCAGCTGAACATGGCAAGTAGCCTTATGTGGCGCGGGTCTGCTCCGGCCGCAGCGGCAAATTCATCCCCGAAAAGCAAGATGTCCAGTCCTTTCATATTGACAAGCGCGGCCGCGCATCCTGTGCAGATTGCCGCAGCCATTATGATGATTTGCGGCCATGTCACGAAAGAAAAGCTGCCTGCCGACCAGCTGTAGAAAATCTTGAGGCTTTCGGCATCTGTGCTGAACTGCAGGGCCGCTACAATTGCATTTGCCATGAAGCCGAGCATTACTCCGAAAATAAGAAGCGTGGCGGCACTGCGGACTTTTTTCGATGCCGCCATGATTACAGCGGCTCCGGCCCCGGCACCGATGAATGCTGCTGCGGCAACTGAAATCTCATGGAAACGGCTTCCGATAGAACTTGCCGCGCATAAGGTTACAGCAGCAGCTCCGAGTGAAGCCCCTGAACTGATGCCCATTATATGCGGGTCAGCGATAGGGTTGCGGAATATGCTCTGCATTTGCAGGCCGGCCAGTGAGAGAGCAGCTCCCGCAAGCATTGCCGTGACGGTCCGCGGGAGACGCAGCAGCATGAGGACGTTCCTGTCCGCAGGGCTGACATAATATAAATCAATCGCCATGAGCAGAAATGTCATGGCGATGCCTCCCGCGAGGAAAAACGCTTTCCTGTTCAGTGGAAATCTCAGAATTTGTAGCTGTACCCTATGCAAAGTATATGATTCAGATAATCTGTTTTTGTTACAGACTTCAGGTAGCCTTTGTTCTTTGTGATATGTATGTCGTAGTCTTTCCCGTCGTCTATCCTGTAATTGACATCAATGCTGTTCCGCTTGTCGAACCTGTAGCTCGCCCCTATGCAGTACCTGATTCTGCTGATGTGGTTCTTGAGCTTGAAGCTGACTTCAGGACTTCCGGAAGACACGAGGCCGTGAAATTCTTTCGGAGTGTTCAGTGTATTCGTGATTTCCGCAGAGACGTATGTGTCCAGCGGAATCCTGCGGAACGAATATTCAACCTGTGCCCTGGATCTCAAGACGAAACTTGCCCTGCATTTTTCCATTACGTTTATTGAATCTGTCCTCATGGTTACCTGCGGTCTTTCGCGCAGGGAGAATTTCCATCTTCCGGCCGAAATCGAGGCCGTCATGTTCAGTGCAACTCGGTGCCTTGCTTTCCATTCCTTTTCCCCGGTGCTTTTTTTGACGTCATGGATGTTGAACAGGTGATATGCAGGGGCTATCTTCAGCCATTTCACAGGCTTGTATCCGAAAGTGACGCTTGTGTTGAACCTGTCGAAGCTGCCGAATGAATCCTTTATCCTGATTTCTTCTTCAACTTGCCAAGAGCAATATCTGCCGATGCCGCCGCCGAGGGAAACCGACAGGCGTGAGCGGAAGTCCGGTGATGCGTCCTCATTCATGAATGAAATCTCATCTTGCGCATAGGCCAGGGCGCAGATTGCCGATAAAAATGCGCAAAGTGCCGTTTTCAGTTTCATATGCTATATGTCTCCTTGCAGTTTAGTGACGGCAGGCCCGTCGGCCTGTCCTTTCCCGAGTGTGTAGTAAAGCTTCACGAATGCCGCGTCTTTGAGGAAGTCTATGTTCCCTATCTCAAAGTGATTGATGTCCAGTCCTGTCCTTTTTTTCAGGTCTTCCATCATCTCGTCATGTCTTGACGGTACGATAAGGTCAATGCGGTCATACAATATGGTCTTTGTCCCCTTGCGTCTGCGCGGCGCACATGCCTCAGTCGCCCATATCAGTCCGAGCAGCAGCGCATTGGCCATCATAAGTTCGGCAATGGATATGTTCAGCGCAAGCCCGTTTATGACCGAAAGGCCTATGATGATGAAAAGATAGGTCATTTCCCTCACGGGCACGGTTTCCGTTCTGTATCTTATCATTCCGAAAATGGCGAACAGGCCCAGTGTGAATCCTATCTGGAGCTTGACATTCTCCATAAGGAAAATGAGCAGGAACATCGTGGCTGAGAAAAGCAGGAAGGTGAAGTAGTAGTCTTTGCGCCCCTTGTGCCTGTAGTACAGGTAATGCACTGTCACAAAGGCGACAATCAGGTTGAATGCGAATCTTATCAAAAGATTTGAAAAAGAGGCGGTCTCGAAGACCGGTACTCCGAGGAAGGTGCTGGCTGACATACCGTTCCCGAATTCTGCCGCTATCTGAGGGTCAAACTCCGGCATTGACTGCAATATGCTTAACATGTCTGTAATTTATTTGTGAATCGTATTTTTTCCTTGAATCTGTTCTGTCTTATGCCCGGGTCTGTCATGGCCGTCCCGATGCAGTATTTGCTGAATCCCATCCTCCTTATCTTCAATTCAGTGAGGATGCCTTTCATGGTGGAGCCTGTCGTTCCGTCCTGCTTGACCTCCACTATGATAATGTTTCCCGGTCTTGCGGTCCGGCCGTTCCGTAGGTTGCTGAATGACAGCCCCATGTCTATGGTCACTCTTTCTGTCCTTTCCCTGTTCACGAGCGTGATTCTTCTGAAGGATGTGCGCAGTGCTGCACTGAAAGTGTCATACGGGAGCTTGAGCATGCCTCGGGCAAAATCGGCTGCTTCCGGGATTTCCTTCCATTTCAGAAGGGATTCCGGCGGAATCTGCATCCGCTTTTTCTTTGTTCTTCCGCGGTTGTTCTTGTTCTTTATCTCTATGAAGGCGTGTGAACTGTCCTTGTAAAGCCTTGTGCGCAGCTTCTGCCTTGTCAGATGCCCGTTGTGGTGCATCAGGTAGCAGTCGCATGAGGGAGTGTCGAAATAGTAAGTGTCATACTCCGCAATGAACTTTTCCCCGACGGCCTGCACGGAATATCCCCTGTCTATGGCGGTGGAAAGCAGTACTTCAAGCTTTGAAGCGGGGCCGACATATTTGCTGTCGGTCCTGTTCATCAGCTTTACGCTTTTCATCATCTCGAGAGTTATGACCCTGTCCTTTGGGACTGCAATGGAAGTGCTTTCTATATGAAGGCTCATTTCGAGTCGGAAAATATGTATTCGAAGACCTTGACAGAGTAAAGTTTCCCGTTGGGCAGATAGTTGTACTGCTTGGCTTTCGTCCCGTCGGCATTATATTCGTATTTTCTTATGCGAGAGGGCCTGTTCCTGTCGTCATAGACAACTTCTTTGGTGACCTGGCCGCTTTCGGGGTCATATTCTATGGTGATTCTTTCCTTTTGCCCGTAGTTCGCATATTCTATCTCTTCTATCTTGCGCCCCTGGTCATCGTAGGTGGTGATGTGGTCAAGCCATTTGCTGCCCCCTTTTGCAGCCGTATTCCATTCTTTTACAGTGAGGTTCTTGCGTTTTTCCCTTTTTGCAAGTGTTTCTGGAGAAATGTTTTGTGCAGCGAGTGTTCCGCACAACATGAGTCCGATTACTATGGCAGAAAGTTTCGCTGTTTTTGTTGCAATCATAAGTGCTGTCAATAATTAATGTGGTTTCAGTCCGACAAAAATAATAATATTTTCGGGACATTCAAATTCTGTCGCCTGGCTGCAGGCTTCCCTTGTGCGTCAATATGCATTTTGTGCAGCCTCACTTGCCGCATTGCCTGCTTTCCTGCCCGCGTCGGCCCAGGCCCGGGAGAATGGCCGTGAGGCAGGACAGCCGGATGACAGTCCCAACATCCTGTTCATACTAAGTGACGACCATACGTCGCAGACATGGGGAATATATGGCAGTGTGCTTGCGGAATATGCGCAGGCAGACAATATAAAGAGGCTTGCATCTGTAGGCGTGACCCTTGACAATTGCTTCTGTACCAATTTATTGTCAACCACGAGCCGGGCTTCCATACTTACGGGGCGATATAGCCATATGAACGGGGTACATGCTTTGGAAGACAGTCTCGGCACGGATATTCCGACCCTTGGCCCGGGATGCGCAATTTCGGGGAGAGAGTCCACGAATTCTCGACCGATATAGTGACTGACAAGGCCATAGAGTGGATGAAGGCCCAAGACAAGGATACTCCGTTCCTGATGTGCTGCCATTTCAAGGCAACGCATGAGCCGTATGATTTTCCAGAAAGGATGCGCCATCTTTATGACGGTGTGGTTTTCGAAGAGCCTGAAAGTCTTATGGACTTCGGGCCGGAAACAAACGGGAGGACTTTTCCGGGGCAGCCTCTCGAGGAGATGGTCAGAAGATGGACTGTCGCATCGGCCGGCCCACATTGGTGTGAGGATGGACCGGTACAAGCTTATTTTCCTTTATGGAGAGCCTCTCGGGATGACCGGTTCTTCTGATGTGCCTGTCGCACCTTCATGGGAGTTCTGTGATCTTACGGAGGACCCGCATGAGAACCGCAACGCATACGGGGACAAACGCTATCAGGCTGTCATACGGAAAATGAAGCAGGAAATGATGAGGCTGAGGCATGAGTGCGGTGATACGGACGAAGGTACTGCCCGAATGAGTGAAATTCTGGCTGCAGAGGGCTTGCTTTGATTTTTCTTGTGCCGTAAATGCGGTTTTTGCACGATTTTTGTTAGGCAGGCCTGGCAGTGCAAAAACTCTGCATGGTGCAGGGCATGAAAAAGCATAAGTAATAAATACAATGAAACGGATTTTTATATTTCTGGCAGCATTGGCGGCATTTTCGTGCGCCGCATCTGCCGATGACAGGCCATCTTCTTTTGAACAGCTTCCTGCCCAGGCTAAGGAGTATGTGAATGCAGTCGGCAACGGAGTGAAAGTTATGTATGTCACAAAGGATGATGACTTATTCCGGCCTGACTACAATGTGATGCTTGCAAACGGCATTCTGATGGAATTTTCCAATTCCGGTGCGCTGAAGAAAATCGAGGCGAAGAAAGGGACCCTCAGCAAAGAGCTGATTCCGGAGTCCATAAGGGAGTTTGTCGATATTCATTATCCTGATGCTGAATATGTGGAATATGAGGTCGGAAAGAGGACATACGATGTGAAGCTGTCCAACCGGCTTGAATTGAAATTCAACAGTGCTTTCCACATAATTGAAGTAGATGACTGATTTTTGAAGGGGCTTCACCGGAAAACAAGAAAAAGGGGCTTGACTAATGCTGTTTAGTCAGGCCCTCTGTCGTTTTTTTGCCTCTGCTCTCGACTTTTTCGTATATTTGCCGCCACAAATGAAAAAGGAAGACAAAATGGCACAGAAACCATCAATCCCCAAAGGCACAAGAGACTTCGGACCGGCAGAAATGGCCGGCAGGAATTATATCTTTGACACAATCCGTTCAGTATTCAAGACTTACGGATATGCTCCGATAGAGACACCGTCCATGGAAAACCTCAGCACCCTTCTCGGCAAATATGGCGAAGAAGGGGACAAACTCCTTTTCAGGATACTGAATTCCGGAGACTCCTTTTCCGGCATCAGCTATGATGACTACAGGATTGACGGCACGCTGGACGGATACAACAGTAAGGCCCTATCGCTCAAACTTTGCGAAAAGGGGCTTCGTTATGACCTCACGGTTCCGTTCGCACGCTTCGTAGTGCAGCATCAGAACGAGATCTCCTTCCCGTTCAAGCGTTTCCAGATTCAGCC
>DBLW01000020.1:0-8441 GCA_002298075.1 Bacteroidales bacterium UBA714
CGGAAGTCCCGTCATCCTGCCGCTGACCGTGCCGCTGAAGCCTCCCCCGGCAGAGGACAGGGACATGCCTGATACAGTGAAATCCTTTACTGTTCCACTGAAATTTCCGGAGGCAGCCTTCAGCCTGAGACGGCTGTCCTTGAGCTGGGGGGCAAAATATGCCAATGTGCGCATGTCCACTGTGCTTTCAGTGATTTCTGCCGTCATGGCCACCTTTGTTATATAATCGGAAAAGTCCTCCACTCCGCTGTAGCTCATGGTGAACAGGGGCAGATGCACTTGTGACCATTGGTCTTTCAGGAGGAAGTCCCTGACCTCCGTGAGTCCGTTCCCGACTTTTGCGCTTCCGGATATGGACTGGCAGGAGTAGCCGCTCTTTTCGCTGAAAGACAGGTTGCGCAGCACTCCGGACATAACTCCACCCTTGAATGCGAGCCTCTTGGCTTCAATGCCGATGTCCTTGACGTCAAGGTCATTCCAGTCAATGCCTCCGCCGGAATGCGCAGTCTTGTCCGTCCCGTAATTCTTCATCGTGAAGCGGAATCCGCTTATCTCCACGTTCCTTATGTTGAATATTTCCTTGTCGCTTTTCTTTTTTTTGTCGGATTTCTTTATCCTGAATATTCTCGTGAGGTTGTTGGTGCTTTCCCCCGGATCGTGCGGGTCATCTTCTATCACAAGATTCATCGTGCCGTTTTTCACGTATGCCTTGGACAGGCCTATGCCTTCTCCTGAGACAAGCCCTTTGAAAGTGAAGTCAGCTGATATGTATTCCGCCGTGAAAAAAGTGTCAACAGGAGATTTTTCGGGGAATGCCGGGTCTGATGCCGGATTGCGGTCTGTGACCATGACCTGTTTGAGGACAAGTGTGGTGAAAGGCTTGAAATGCAGTTTTTCGAAACTGATGTCTCCGTCAAGTCTTTCGGACAGTCTTGCGGTGACCTTGCCCGCTATGAATGTCTGGACTGCCGGCGTCTGGAGAGCTATGGCGAGCGCCAGGACGACGGCTGTGACGGAAACCAGCGTAAGCCAGAATATTTTCAGTGCCTTTTTGATATTTTTCTGCGTTTATATAAGGTCCAACTTGCAAAAATAACAAAAATCTCGGATAAAATCCGTATTTTTGTCGCCGATGCATTAGCATAAAGTGTGCTAAAAATTCATGAAATGGCAGATATCATACTCGGAATAGAATCTTCATGCGATGACACCTCTGCGGCTGTCATCAAAGACGGCTACCTGCTCTCTAATGTGCTGGCGAGCCAGGATGTGCATAAGGCATATGGCGGAGTCATACCTGAACTTGCCTCCAGGGCGCATCAGGCCAATATTGTTCCTGTGGTCAGCGAGGCGATTTCGCGTGCCGGGATTGATGCCGCTGAAATCACGGCGATTGCATTTACGCGCGGTCCCGGGCTCTTGGGTTCGCTGCTTGTGGGGACATCTTTCGCAAAAGGGCTTGCGATGTCCATAGGCAAGCCTCTTGTGGAGGTCAATCATCTGCAGGGACATGTGCTTGCGAATTTCATAAAGCAGTACGGGGCTGAGAACCGGCAGCCGGAGTTCCCGTACCTGTGCCTGCTCGTGTCAGGAGGCAACTCCCAGATAGTCAAGGTCAACAGTCCGCTGGAATACGAGATTCTCGGCCAGACCATTGACGACGCCGTCGGGGAGGCTTTTGACAAATGCTCTAAAATGATGGGGCTGGGCTATCCGGGAGGACCTGTCGTTGACCGTCTTGCAAAGGAGGGAGACCCGGAAAAGTTCAAATTCTCCAAGCCTCATGTGCCGGGGCTGGACTACAGTTTCAGCGGCATAAAGACTTCCCTGCTTTATTTTGTGCGTGACAGGATGGCGGAAGACCCGGATTTCATGGAGAAGAACAAGGCAGACATCTGCGCGAGCTTCCAGAAGGCCCTGATAGACATTCTGATGGACAAGCTTATAAAGGCTGCCAAGCAGACCGGGATAAGGCAGATTACAATAGGGGGAGGCGTTTCCGCCAACAGCGGCCTCCGCACGCGCATAGTGGAGGAGGGCCGCAAGAGGGGCTGGACCACTTTTCTGCCGGAGTTCAAATTCACTACGGACAATGCCGCCATGATAGCCATTGCCGGGTGGTTCCATTATATGAACGGGGAACGCACATCCCTTGACGTGGCTCCCGTGTCGCGTCTTGCGGAGTTTTGATTCACTTTGGGAAACTTAACCTGATTAGCCGGACAGATTGCCGATGAAAGAAATAGAGATAACATGCAAATTGGGCTGTGAGCCGTCTGCAGAAGAGATAAAGGCTGCGGCCGTAAAGGCATTGGGAGTGTCGCCGAAAGTACAGGTGCAGCATAGGATTGTGCGCCGCTCGGTCGATGCGAGGAATGACATACTTTACAGGTATCGCATAGAGGTCTTCAAGCCTGGGGAGGTTATGGAGAAATATGCGCTTGAAGAATACAGGGACGTGTCCCAGGCGGAGCCTGTCATAATAATAGGGGCCGGACCTGCGGGCATGTTCGCGGCTCTGAGGCTTCTGATGAGGGGGCTTAAGCCTGTCATCCTCGAGAGGGGAAAGGACGTGCACAAGCGCAAGTTCGACATGGCCGCGCTTTCACGTGAAGGCATCGTGGACCCTGATTCCAACTATTGCTTCGGAGAGGGCGGCGCCGGGACTTTTTCCGACGGAAAGCTTTATACACGCTCTTCGAAAAGAGGCGACATACGGGAGGTCCTGCACCAGCTGGTGCGATTCGGTGCTGACCCTTCCATACTCATAGACGCGCATCCGCATATAGGCAGCGACAGGCTTCCGGTTGTTGTCGAGAATATACGCAAATGCATAACCGGGCATGGCGGGGAATATCATTTCGGCACGCGCGTGACCGACATCATGAAAAAAGGTGACGGCAGTTTTGAAGTGACGGCTTCTGACGGGTCCGTATGGGCTTCAAGGAAGGTGATTCTTGCCACGGGGCATTCCGCGAGGGACATATATGAGATGTTCAGCCGCAAGGGCTGGGAAATCCAGGCCAAAGGTTTTGCCCTCGGCGTGCGCGTGGAGCATCCGCAGTCTCTGATAAACAGGATACAATATCACGGAAAATACCAGCCTCACATGCCTACGGCCGAATATTCTTTCGTCACCCAGATCGAGGGCAGGGGGGTATTCTCGTTCTGCATGTGTCCGGGCGGAATCCTTGTGCCTTCGGCCACGGCTCCGGGAGAACTTGTGCTGAACGGCATGTCAAATTCGGCCCGCAACTCCAAGTGGGCGAATTCCGGTGTGGTAGTCTCGGTTGAGCCTGAGGATCTTCCGGAATATGCCTCATACGGCCCTCTGGCCCTGCTCCAGTTCCAGAAAGATGTGGAGAAGGCCATGTTCGATTATACAGGCTCGCTTAAGGCTCCGGCCCAGAGGATGATGGATTTCTGCCGCAGGATACCTTCTTCCGGACTTCCTGCGACGTCCTATCATCCGGGTGCTGTCGCGGCTCCTCTTCACGAGCTGCTTCCTGAGAATGTGTCCCTCAGGCTGAAATATGCTTTCCCTCTGATAGGTAACAAGAAGATGCACGGCTACTATACGAATGAGGCCCTGCTTCTCGGAGTCGAGTCGAGGACTTCCTCTCCCGTGAGGATACCGCGTGACCCTGATACTCTCGAGCATGTGCAGATTGCCGGGCTGTATCCTTGCGGAGAAGGTGCGGGATATGCCGGAGGAATCGTGTCTTCTGCGCTTGACGGAATAAACTGTGCTGCAAAAATCTGATGCTATGACCGGAAGTCTTCGTTTGTTTTTCATATGTCTCGGACTGCTGTCTTTTGTTGATGACGCATTTGCGCAGGCGAATGCATCCTGCGGACATGAAATGACCCTTAGGCTTGACTATATATTTTCCGGTACGGACAGCACGGCTGACATATCGCTTGACGAGATGTCATGCTTTGACGGCTGGGCAGGACGCAGGCACAATATGGATTCTGTCGCGCTCAGAGGTAACGGACAGATATGCATGAGGGATAACCGCAGCGGTGAGGTGCTTTACCTGCAGAGTTTTTCGACTCTGTTCCAGGAATGGCAGGCCACGGAGGAGGCGACAAGGGTACGACGTTCGTTTGAAAATGTGTTCCTGCTTCCGATGCCTGACGTCCCGGTGACCGTAAGGGTAGAGCTGTACGGTTTCAGGGGAGGCATCTCAGCATCTGTTGAGCATGAGGTGAACCCCGGAGACATTCTCATACGTCATCTGAAGGGCAGTCCTGCTCCGCACAAGTATCTGCTTCGCAGCGGGTCTGAGGCGGATTGCATTGATGTTGCCATTGTCGCGGAAGGGTATGCCGCCTCAGAGGCGGAGGTGTTCTATGCGGATGCGGCCGCCGCGATGGAGGCTGTCCTTGCGCATGAGCCTTTCTGCGGATATCGTGACAGGTTCAATTTCGTTGCGGTGGCACTCCCGTCTGCGGAAAGCGGGGTCAGTGTGCCTCTTGAGGGACAGTGGAAGGATACGGCCCTCAGCTCACATTTCAGCACATTCTATTCAGACCGCTACCTTACGACCCTGAGACTGCGCAATCTGCATGACAGGCTGTGCGGAATCCCGTATGAGCATATAATAATTCTCGCCAATACCGATACTTACGGCGGAGGCGGGATATTCAATTCCTATACACTTACCACAGCGCACCATTCCGCGTTCCGTCCTGTCGTCGTGCATGAGTTCGGCCACAGCTTTGCCGGCCTGGCTGACGAATATTATTATGACGACCAGTTCTCGGAATATTATTTTCAGGATTGTGAGCCGTGGGAGCAGAACATTACGACCTTTGCGGACTTCTCTTCGAAATGGGAGGATATGCTTCCCGCCGACGGCTCTTCAGATGCCGGTGTGGGAGTCTATGAAGGGGCAGGGTATCAGTCAAAGGGAGTTTACCGCGCCTGCCCGGACTGCCGTATGAAAACAAATTCCGCCGAAGGATTCTGCCCGGTATGCTGCCGTGCCATTTCCCGTCTGATTGAATTTTATACTGAGTAGGACACGGTGCCATTGAATCAGGTGATGCAGGATTATGAAGAGATTGCTGATTTACATTGTGCTTATATGTCTCGCCGCGGGAATTTCCTGCGGTGCAAATGCGCATGTGGATCATGTAAGGTTTTATTTCCGCTTCGGCCATAGCCGGTATGAGCCTGGAATAAGAGACAATGACATTGTGATGCGGAAGTTTCTTGAGGAGGTAAGACGTCAGGACGAGGCCGGCAATATCGGGCGTATAATCGTCCGGTCATTCACTTCTCCGGACGGAGTCAGCACCGCGAACCGGCAGCTCAGCGTCAACCGGTGCAGGTCCATTGAGGAATATATCGTATCCGCAACAGGAATCAGCCCCTTGCTTGTGGTGGCGGATCCGGAAGGCATTGCCTGGGATGAACTCCGCAGGATGGTCGTTGCCGATGAGAGAGTCCCATGCCGTGACGATGTCCTGAGGATACTTGATGACGTACCGGTATGGGTATATGATTCTGAGCATCATATAGTCGGAAGCCGCAAGAAAAGCCTTATGGATTTGGAGGGCGGAATTGCTTACCGCTGGATGCGGGAGAATTTATTCCCTTATCTTCACAGCGCTACAGTCGTGCTTCAATTGAAGGACTCTTCCGCTGCCTACTGGAGTGAGGTCTATGCACGTGCGGAATGTTCGGACAGCATCTCGTATGCCATGGCTCCTTTTCCCGGTTCTGATGAGACTGCCGGGCACGGCCGTTCAGCACGTAAACGCAAGTCCCGATACAATGATAACCTCAGATATCCCTTGAGGCGCTTTGCCTTGAAGACCAATCTGGCCTATGCATTGGCTCTTATGCCTTCATTGGAACTGGAATGCCGGATAAGCCGCTGCTGGTCTTTTAATCTCGAAGGTGATGTGGCATGGTGGAAGAACCGCGAGGGGCACAAATGCTATCAGCTCGCCATGGTAAGTCCGGAAGTGCGTTTCTGGTTCGGCGGCAACAGTCTCAGGGGCGGCCTGTATGCCGGTGCATTCGCCGGTGCAGGTCTTTATGACTTGGAGAATGTTACGCGCGGTTATCGCGGTGAAGGGCTTATGGCCGGCTTGTCTTTTGGCTATCTCTGGCCTTTGACACGAGGACTTGCCATTGAGACGGGAATCGGAGGCGGATGGATGTCAACCAGATATCAGGAATATGTACCTTACGAGGGACATCATATTTATGTGCGCTCGAGAAAGATGGATTACTATGGTCCGCTGAAAGTCAAGGTCGCGTTGGTATGGCGCTTGGGAGGAATCGGCTTAAAACACGAAGGAGGCGGCACAAGATGAGGAAGATGCTTTTGTTCTTGTCAGCCGTTGCTGCGCTGGTGTCATGCAGGGAAGAACTGTGCTACAATCATTTCGGCTCCGCTGTCATGGAGTTCCGCTGGGATGCTGAACCGGAATCAGGCAATGTCCCCGCCGGCATTACGGCCCTTGTCTATGGCAATGATTCGGAATTTTCGGGAGAGTCTTATCTTTCTCCGTCCGGAGGAGGTGTTAATTTCGGAAAAAAAGGCGTGAAATGCATGCTGTTTTATAATAATGATACAGAGCGCATAATAATAAGCGGTGAAGCGGACGGGCCGTTTGCTGTCAGGGCCACTTCCACTTACGGGACTCGTGCCGCTCCTGCCGATATCCGGACAAAATTTCCTGATGACCCTGTGCTGAATCCGCCGGACATGCTCTATTCGGCATTTGTGGATTCCATTCCGGATGTGGGGCAGCATGAGGTTTCTGACCTGCAGGTCAAGATGCGTCCCATGGTGTGCAGCTATAGGGTCAGATATGAGTTTGAATATGGCGGGCATAGGGGAGTTCTTGCCCGCGGAGCCATCTCGGGCATGGCCAGGATGGTCTGCCTGCATGACGGCTCAACTCTTTCCGAGTGCGCTACATTCGTATATGACTGCGAAGTTGCTGATTCCGATGTCGTGGCTGATATGATGTCTTTCGGTACTCCCGGCTATCCCGTGCCGTCCCGTTATGCCGGTGGCGGCATCCGGAAGATTGAATGTTCCCATATCCTTAATCTTGAGGTTAAGCTTGTAAACGGCAAGACTAAGGAATTTTATTTTGACATTACGGACCAGCTTGCAGGCCAGCCCCGCGGAGGGGAAATCGTCGTGTCCGGACTCAGGATAGAAGACAATGACAGTTCCGGTGACTCCGGCTTTGATGTCGATTTGGGAGGATGGGGCGACCATGAAGATATTGACCTTCCCGTCGGAGGACAGCAGGGGACTTGATAAAAAGCTCAGTCACCGCTATTTCCCCGGCTTTCTCCTGCAGTTATAACCTCGATTCTCTCCCAGGCCACAGCACAAATTTGCAGGCAGGTAAATTCTGCATTGAGCCGGTACTATGTAGTACCTGGCCTGGCCAATAACATTTGTCAAAAACGGTTTAAAAAAGCCGCCGGATTTTTACGGAATGTTCTCAAAAAAAATTCGGTTTAAGATTCGCCCGGAATTTTAACCGTTTTCCATTGCAACTTGCCATCCCGTAGAATGAAACATTTTCATAGGAGTGACACGTTGTCTGTCCCAACATGGAAAAAGACGACACGTTGGAAACCGGTTTGCTTTGTAATAAAATGAGTATTAGTGTATTATGAAATTGCTTGGTTTCAGGCAGGACAACAAAATGCACGTTGGGAACCTTTGTCTTATGTGGCGTGAAATGATTGATTTATAGTTTGTTCTGAAGAAACGATGCCCTTTTGAGACGCGAGGGGGATGTGTTTCATTGACCTGTAATGATGACAGATTCGATGATGCCGCTGGAAAATAATAAAAAGAGGATGACTAAAAAGTCAGAATAACTCTTTGGAAATTCAATATTTGGGAACCATGTCGAGGTTGACCACACCGAAAAACAAGAAAAAGGGGCTTGAATAATACTTTTATCCAGCCCCTTGTCGTATGAATATTTATCTGTTTGCTTTCAGCCTGGCATTATGCGCCGAAATTGAAGTCTGTAGGAGGAGCTTCTGTCCAGTCCTGTATGCCGTTTGTGGCATCAACGCTGAATTCAATTTTCTCCACTCCTGCTGCTGAACCGTTTACGGTCACATTATATGTATAGGAGTTTCCGGCAGCCCATGCCGGCTTGATGTTTCCTTTTACATAGTCACTCTTGATGATATCTGTTCCCTGTTTTACGGTAATCTTGAAGCTCAATGTCACATTGTTGGAACTGTAGGTTACAGGAAGGAAATATCCATAGTTAGTTGTCAGCTCTTTTGCCGCAACCGCTTCCGTACCTTCGCCTGCTGCTCCGGAGTTGATTGTATTGTCTGTTCCTGATATAGGGAGAGTGGTTTTTGTCCATTTTTTGTCCGCCTCGTTCATCTCTATTGTACGTAAGGCATTGCTCCAGGAATCTCCGTTTGA
>DBLW01000020.1:8845-13634 GCA_002298075.1 Bacteroidales bacterium UBA714
GGGTCAAAGCCGCTCTTGAATTTGGCGTTCACTTTTGACAGGATGTGCTTGAAGCTGAGTGATACGGCAGTGTTGCCGGTTTCCTTAGCTGTAATCGAACCAGATGAAGCATAAATCAAATCGTGCTGGTGGTCATCGTTACATATGAATTCCGTGATTTTGAAAGTACCTGCGTCCGCACCTGACGTGGAGAATGTAGGAGTACCTTTTTCAAGGGCGACGTTCTCGCAGCTGTAGGCATAGAATTTATATGTGGCATCTTTGACCCAATATTTTGATGAGCCTTCGTATGTCCATTTGTCTGCCTCTTTTGATACTGCAACTCCATTGAACACGGTGTGATAATCTGATACGTCTTTCGGAGTATAGCCTCCGTATACCACGAATTTGCTGAAGTTGTCGTTGGACAACGCACGAGTGTTTTTGTTGACGTGTGAATTGAAACCGATCATTACTCCTGCGCCCTCGTTCACGTCAAGATCGTCTGTGCTTATGCAGGCTGACAATGTCAAAGCTGTTGCCGCACAAAAAATTAAATTTTTAAAAGTGTTCATAAAATAGTTTATTAGGGTTATTTTTTGATGACTTTTAATTTTTGGGGGCGCAAAAGTAATAATTATTTTTATATCAAATAAAGAAAAAGTTCAAAAAAAATCCCTATCTCCTGAAATGCCTGTCCGGATGCGGGTCGTATTCCATCTGAGGGTAGTCTTTCTTATAGATTGACGGATCGAAGTGTCCAGTGTCATTGAAAATCGTCTCGTCTATGCCTGACGGCTTGCCTCCCGGCAGCAGAATATTGTACAGGCCGCCATGCATAATGACGACTTCGCGGTCCCATAGCTCGGGAGAATGATTGGTGCCCCTGCCGAACAGCAGGCATAAGGCATATCTGAGCAGCGGGTGCATTTTCAGAGGCTTGTTGGCGGCAATATATTGTTCCGTATGCTCCCTGACGCGCAGGGCGGCCTCTTTTTCATTATCCAGTCTTTTACGCCTGTCTGTCTTGAAGTCTTCAGGCTCTGTCAGTATCTTCGGTACCATCATCTTGCCGTAGAGCTTGAAATCTGTTTCCGATTCCTGCGACTCGCTGAGCATCTTGTCGTATTCAGAGTCAATCTTGTCGCGCAACTGCTCCAGAATGCTTATCCTGAGGTCAGGCTGTTCCGGCAATGAGTCGCTTACAAACCGCAGGAACCTGTCCCGCTCTTCCGTACTGATTACATTGTCCCGTGCAGCTCTCGATGCGAATGTCTTGATGTCTTCTGAAAGTTCCATTTCCCTGCCTTCAGGTACTCTCTCCTGGGCACGGATGCAGGCAGGATACATGGCAAAAGTCATGAATCCCGTCACAATGATTTTTGTTATGCCTCCGTTCATGTGTCAGGCTTGTTTCAATTTCAGGACGATCCTGTGCCTTAGAGACAAACCTCATGCCATAAAAGAATAGGCTTTCTCGTATATACGCCTGCGCTTCGGCCAAACATTCAGACAAGTTTGATATTTTTCTCTCAGCTTTTAGCTATATTTGTCCATATTTGTCACTTTGACAGACAACGATGCGGGAGCAGTCACGGAGCATGCCATGGAAGTCCCCGTGCTTTTAGAAGATTTATTAACGAAACATAAAATCAGAATGAAGAGAATTTTTGCAGTTCTGCTGGCCTGCATGGCCGTATGCGGAATTATGGAGGCCAGGAAAGTCTCCGGAATTGTAAAAAGCGCGGACGAGAAACTCTCAGGAGTCATCATTACTGACGGCGTCAATTTTACCAAGACAAAAAAGAACGGAAAATTTGTCCTGGACATAAAGGATGATGCCGAATTTGTTTATATAGTGACCCCTGCAGGCTATGTTGCAGACTGGTCATCCGGAGTCCCGCAGTTCTACCGGAGGGCTCAGGGAAAGGACAAGTTCGTTTTTGACCTTCAGAAAACCAAGGGAGGCAGCGACTGGTCTCTGTTGGCCATAGCCGATCCTCAGACTCAGAACGAGCGTCATTTCACCAAATTCACAGGCAAGCCTCTTGAGGACCTTTCCCAGACTGCGAAAGGACTGGCGGAGGAAGTCGTGACTGTAGGTCTGACCTTGGGTGACATATGCTGGGATTCGCTTCCGTACCAGGAGCGTTTCAAACAGGAAATCGTGCGCACAGGAGTGCCTTTCTATCCGGTCGTAGGCAATCATGACCACGAGAAGGATGTCAAGGGAGATGTCGCCACTACCGCATCTTACCGCAAGAATATGGGACCTGAGAACTATGCGTTCTGTCTTGGAAAAGATGTGGTGATTGTGCTTGACAATATAATATATGACACTCAGAAAAAATATGAGGAAGGCTATGCCGAACATGTGCTTGCCTGGGTAAAGGGGCTTGTAAGGCAGCTCCCGGCTGATGCCGGCCTGTATATCGCCCAGCATTCCCCGCTGTACAAATGGTTCAGGAACGACCGCATAAAGAATGCCTCGCAGCTTCTCGAGCTGGTGCGCGGAAGGAAGGTCACTTTCATTTCCGGACATACCCACATCAACAATTATCTTGAATACGAAAAGAACATAACAGAGCACAATGTCGCGGCCATCTGCGGGTCGTGGTGGGTTACTGACCATTGCAATGACGGTACTCCGGGAGGATACAAGGTCTTCAATATGAGGGACGGGAAACTGAAGTGGTATTACAAGTCTACGGGGCATGACAAGGATTTCCAGGTGGAGATTTTCAACCTCGGACAGACTCCTGGACATCCCAACAGCATCATTGCGAACGTATGGGGCTACGACCCTTCATGGAAGGTAGAGTGGTTCGAGGACGGCAGGCCGATGGGCAAAATGGAGCAGGTGATTGATTACTCTCCTCTTTATATAAAGGAAATCAATGCCGTATATGCCGACAAGGGCAAGGCGACTCCCCGTTACAAGTTCCCAAGGACCAATGACCATTATTTCGCAGCGACTCCTTGCCAGTATGCGGAGAATGTCACTGTGTCTGTAAAGAACGGTGAGGGAAAGGTATGGCTTTACAATATTGACATGGCGGATTATGTTGACGTCCAGGCGCACAGGGGCGGTGCCGGCCTGATGCCTGAGAATACGGTTGAGGCAATGAAGCATGCCCTCGACATGGGCGTGAACACTCTTGAGCTTGACCTGCAGGTCAGCAAGGACGGGCTTGTGGTCGTTTCGCATGACGCATATTTCCATTCCAGGTATGCCACAAGACCGGACGGGACAAAGGTCGGCAAGCTCGACCCCAAGGAGTATATCTACACTATGCCTTATGAGGAAGTCGTGAAATATGATGTAGGAAGCCGCGAGAGCGACGTATGGCCAGGCAAGGCATGTTTCCCGGCCGTAAAGCCGCTTGCGGGCGACCTTATAGATTTTGTGGAGAACTATACCAAGGAGAAAGGATATTCTCCGGTGAGATACAACATTGAGATAAAATCCAAGAAAGGCAAGGGAGAGGGCGCGAACTGGCCTGTTTACAACGAGTTTGTGGACAAGTGCGTAAAGCTGCTCCTTTCAAAGCATCTTGACGAGAGGCTTGTGGTGCAGTGCTTTGACGTGAGGGCGCTCAACTTCATGCATGAGAAATATCCGGAGCTGGTCTTGTCTTATCTTGTTGACGCAAAGGCCGGGGATTTTGAGGGGTACATGTCCAAGCTGGACTTCACTCCGCAGTGGCTTAGCCCGCATTACTCTCTGGTAGATGAGGAACTTGTGGCCAAATGCCGCGAAAAGGGCATCAGGCTTGTTCCTTGGACTGTCGATGAGCCTGAGGACATTGCAAGAATGATTGAACTTAAGGTTGAGGCCATAATCTCGAACTATCCTGACAGGGTGCTCGAGCAGACAAGAGGCTTTGCTTTCCCTCTTCCTGAAAAGTCAAGATAACATGCCTGAACTGAATAATTTATATACATTGGAGGACGCTGTCAGGCTTTCGGGCCCGACGGCGTTCAACATTATGATAAAGCCGGCCGGGTCGCTTTGCAACCTGGACTGCAGTTATTGCTATTATCTGGACAAGGCGGACATTTACGGTGGACGTGAGCCGCGGATGAGCCTGGAGATGCTTGAGACATACATTAGGGAATATATTGCCGCCAATGATGTGCCTGACGTGACATTCAACTGGCACGGGGGCGAACCTTTGGTCATGGGCCTGGATTTCTACCGCAAGGCAGTTGAACTTGAATTGAAATATGCGGCGGGAAAGAACATCCATAACACGATACAGACCAACGGGACTCTCCTGACTCCGGAGTGGGCTTCATTCCTGCGCGAGAACGGGTTTCTTGTAGGGATATCGATAGACGGCCCGAAAGATATACATGACCGTTTCCGCAAGGACAAGGGAGGGGCGCCTACATTTGACAAGGTGATGCACGGGCTGGAGCTGCTTTACCGCTCCGGTGTGGAATATAACACGATGACGACAGTCAGCAGGGCCGGGGAGGGGCGCGGTGAGGAGGTTTACCGTTTCCTCAAGTCGGTCGGAAGCCGCTATATGCAGTTCATGCCCGTCGTGGAGCATGTAAGATATCCTCTCAAGCCCTCAGGAAAGCCGGACAGGCAGGCCAGGCCGCATATAGTATCCCCGTCAGCCGAGGGGGCATGCATAGCTCCGTGGTCAGTCAGTCCGTTTGCCTACGGAAAATATATGTGCCAGATATTCGATCATTGGGTCTGCAATGACGTGGGACGTTATTTTGTAGGGCATTTTGATGCCGCACTCGCATGCTGGTGCGGAGTGCAGCCGGGACTGTGCGTATTTGCGGAGACTTG
>DBLW01000123.1:0-17634 GCA_002298075.1 Bacteroidales bacterium UBA714
GCTCACTCCGGGCACCCCCTCAGGCTTAACGGAAAGCATGGAAACGATTTCATGGTCAGGTCTTGACTTTGGAAACTGTATCATATTGCATGCAGTCCTCACGGCATAAGCGACAGCTGGCAGCAATACAAGCACGGCCAATGATACAAGCAAGGTTTTCCTTCTGCCTGACCTTCCGCCAGTGCGTCCATTTTTATCTCCGGAAGGCTTCCATTCGCTTCCTCCGATTATTACGACATCATCGTCTGTATATTCATTCTTTCCCATAGTCTCCGGTCTTGTTTAATGCCATTATTTCGTTTTTGAGCCTGTTGAGAGCATCCTGGGATGCATGCAGCTTTATCTGTGAAGGGTTGCACGGATCAAAGAGCACGAGTTCTCCAAGGAGCGGATTTATCCGGTAGATATAATTCATGTTGATTATCCAGCTCCGTCCCACCACAACAAAAACAGGCCTTTCGCTTTTCATCTGGCTGCTTATTGCGGAAATGAATTTCTTCCGGCTGAACCAAAGCTGCTGGCTGAACCCTCCAGTCAGAATCATGCGGCAATAATTTCCGTCAGACTCAACATACAAAATGTCCGACGGCCTCACCTTAAGCAGCTCACTTCCCGTATTCTGTAAAATCAGTTCTTTCATCTTCCATCCGATTCCCTTTGCAAATATGCCCAAGAGCAAGGCATCTGCCTGCCTAAGTCCTGCCAAGCCGCTTTGACAAAAGCTGGATAACTACTCTGCCGAAGCGCCAGTGTATATATGAGCATAAGCACAAATATAAGCTAAAAGTCTGAAAAGCTCTGCGGGGAGGAAATAAATCTTGAAATGCCATATGTCGCAGTACCGGCATTTGTCTCCTTCTTAAACGGATGGCTACAATTGGCTCCAATATTTCATCATCACCGGGAGGCATTACGTCACCGGCAAGGGGTACTTGGTAAAGAGGAGGTCATAATGCTTTAATTTCTTAAGTATTAGGCAGATATTTGCACACATATTAATAATCCACGACAGAATGAAAACAACTTCAAGCTTCTCAAAAGGCCTTTTTGCAAAGGGCGCTTTCATCGCACTGGCTGCATTATGCATGCAGATTCCTGTATTGCTGATTAAGACGGTCATCAATGACAGGATTGACTGCTCGTTGGGCACGGAGGCGAAGGTATCCTCCTCTTGGGGCGGAAATCAGACTATCTCCGCACCGGAGCTTCTGATTCCGCACCTGAAAGAAATCAAGGATGACAAAGGGAACAAATTGCACAGCGAGGAAGTGTTGCGGCATTATTCCTATGATGTAGCCATGGACGGGGATGTGTCGGTAGAAATGCTGCATAAATCAATTTACGACATCCCGGTCTATCGGACAGGACTTGAAATTGGCGGCAATTTCAAGCTCAGCGAAAATGACATAAGGCTGGCATGCGGAGACTGCCGTTTAATCTTGCCGTTTGACATGCGCAACGGAATTGAAGAGATATGTATCAGCATCAACGGGAAGCCCATGCAGGTGGACGTATCGCAGGGAGAAATAGGATGCGTAATACCACGGGACGAACTGAAACCGGGCATGATGCAATATGAGGTGAAACTCAAGACAAGGGGGACGCGCTCGCTCATGTTCCGGCCCAAGTCAGAAACATTGTCCGTACATCTGAAATCGGATTTCCCGTCTCCCGGATTCGTCGGAGCCTGTCTTCCATGCAAACGTAATGTGACTGCGGAAGGGTTTGAGGCAGAATGGAGAGTGACAAGCTTGAATCTCAGCTACGGATATGATGAAACTTTCGGTGTGGAACTGATTGTTCCCGTGTCGCAGTATCAGCAGACAATGCGCTCCGTGAAATATTCTTTTCTGATAATACTGCTAGTATTCATGGCGATTTATCTTGTCGAATCGATATCAAGGAAAAACGTCAGCATTGTACAGTATATTGTCACGGGATTCTCGCTATGCCTGTTCTATCTGATTCTTTTGTCTCTGACTGAATATATATCATTCTCAATGGCTTATCTTACGGCATCTGTCATGACAACAGCCGCTCTCGGATGCTATTTTTCAGCAATACTCCGCTCCTGGAGCGCCTGGCTGTTTGCAGGTGCGGTTGCCGGGCTGTACGGCTTCATCTATATCCTGCTGCAGCTTGAGACTGCCAGTCTGCTTGTCGGGACAGCCGCCTTGTTCGTACTTCTGTGTACCGTCATGTATTTCACAAGAAATGCCGGGGATGACGGCAAATATACAACCGGCAATCAGCCGCAATAATCTGACGAAGAGCAAACCATTCCGTATAAACACTGTCTGAAATGCCACCACGGCTATTTCGGGCAGTGTTTGTGAGTTGCATGAGATTTTTATGATTGCTATATTTGTCTTTCTCTTCGGAGCGCCGGCATGAACTTTACGGAAAACAACAATCCCGCATGAAAGAGCTAAGACAAAAAAGGAAATGATGAAGATAATACATACAAGTGACTGGCACCTGGGCCAGGAATTCTATACATATGACAGGACACAGGAACATGAGGCGTTTCTTGACCAGCTTGCCATGATTGTCCGTGAAGAGAAGCCCGATGCCCTTGTCATCAGCGGAGACATTTACCATACGTCCGCACCGTCAAATTCCGTCATGCGCTTTTTCACGGACCGGCTTGACAGGATACGCCAGGCCTGTCCTCAAATGCAGATAATCATGACTGCCGGAAACCATGACAGCAGTTCCAGGCTTGAAATTACCCGCTCGCTCTGGGCGCACCTCGGAGTAAGCGTCATAGGAAGAATAGAGCGCGATGAAAACGGGGAAATAAACTACGACAGGCATATAATCCCGGTATCGGACAAAGGCTATGTCGTTGCAATGCCCCATGTGTTCCCGCAGAATTACCCGGCGACAAGCCAGGACGTGCCGCGTGAAGAGCGCATGGCTGCCTTCCTTGCAGGATTGGGGCGGCGCGTAAGGGAAGTCAATGTGCATGGCCTTCCCGTCGTAATGACCGCACACCTCGCGCTGACCGGAAGCGACATTTCCGGCCATGATGCATCACGCGGAGGAATGGACTGCACTGATATAGAAGAAATCTCCGTACCATACGATTATCTGGCGCTCGGCCATATCCATTTTGCTCAGACAATACGCGGCGGAAAAGCACGTTATTGCGGCTCGCCCGTACCTGTCAGCTTTGACGAGAATTATCCGCACAGCATATCTGCCGTAGTGCTCGGAAACGGATCCGCGCCTCAGGTCAAAACAATAGCCATAGACAATCCGTGGCCGCTCAAGACCATTCCGGAAGATGCGGCAAGCTTTGATGAAGTGATAAGTCTCCTGAAAGATTTCCCGCGGAGAGAGAAAGCATATATACGCGCTCACGTAATTTTGGAGGATGTGCCTCCTGCCAATGCATTCCTCAAGGCCTCGGAAGCTCTTGCAGGCAAAAAGGCACGCTTCTGCACATTCAAATGGGAGAAAGCCGGAAATGCTCCCCAGACATCTCCTGTCCGGCTTGATGTGGAGCAAATACGCTCCATAAGCCCCGTTAATCTTGCCATGATGTACTACCGCGACAGGTTCGGCAGTGAGATGACAGACGGGATGAAGGGCCTTTTGGAAGAAGCCATAAGAAATGTCAGCAACCGATAAATTACACTGACAATGAAACTCCTTAAGCTTACGATACACAATATTGCATCCATTGAGGATGCCGTCCTGGACTTTGAAAATGGACCGCTTGCCGAAGATACGCGTTTTCTGATATGCGGCCCGCTCGGCTCCGGCAAGACAACTATACTGGACTCCATATGCCTGGCATTGTACAATACGACTCCACGGCTCAAAAGTGCCGCAAATGAAATATATACAGATAGTTACGCTGATTTTAAGACGACTAGGGATGACGGAGGCGTAAGTATTGGCGACCCAAGAATGCTTATGCGGAGGGGAGCGGCGTCAGCATTTGTCGAACTTGTGTTCACTGACAGGAATGACAATGTCCTTACCGCATTATGGAGCTGCTCAAAGGCTCGTGAGCGCTCAGACGGAAAGATTCAGGATGTAAAATGGACGCTTTCAGATTCGCTCGGGAACGGGATATGCTCACGAAAGAGCGAGACGGAAAGGGAGATTGTCTCCCGCATAGGGCTGACATTCGAGCAGTTCAGCCGCACTACGATGCTTGCACAAGGTGATTTCACACGTTTTCTCAAGGCGAAAGATTCCGAAAAGTCCGACATCCTCGAAAAACTGACAGGAACAGGGATATATTCCCTCATAAGCATGTCCATCCAGAAAACCACGGCGGAGCGTAAAGAGGAAATGGTGCGCAGAAACGCTGAAATAAATGGAATCGTACTGCTTGACGGGGAAGATCGGGAAGCGATTGAGGCACGCATAGCCGGATACGGTAAAAAACTGGAGGAAATGGCGGAGGAAGAAAAGCGGCTCCGCTCTGAGCATGAGCGGCTGGACAATATGGCAAGGCTTTCAAACCTCATTTCACAGTGCAGTGCAAAAATTTCCGGCCTTAGCGGTGAATATATCAAACTGTCTTCCGGCCTGGAGTTCATGAACGCTTATGTCGTGCGGCAGGAGACCGCTTTGAAGGAAACGGAAGCCTTCATTGAAAAGGAAAAGGATAATGCTCAGATGTACTCCAAGGCAGAGGCGGTAAAGCTGCTCCTGAGCCAGGCGGTGAAAGCGGAGTCCGGCAGGGCAAGGCATATTGCGGAAGCCTGCAGGCTCGAGAGTGAAATATCCGGCCTGGAAAAGTCGCTTTCATCTGTGCAGGAAAAGCTGCGGATTCAGCATCAGGGCAATGCGCTGATAGTACTGGAACTTGACAAGGCCCGTAATCTCCTTTCTCAGATGGATCTGGCAGGGCTTGTGCGTCAGAAAGAGGAGGCCCATGCAAGATTGTCCGGACTTAGAGAACTTGCAGCCATGCATGATGCCGCCCTTAAGGCAGAATCGGAACACAGCCGGATTTCAGCGAAGATCTCAGATTGCATCAAGCATATGGAAATGCTTGCGGCCAGGGCCAAGGATTTGGACGGCAAGGAAGCAGAGACCATGGAGCAGTATAAAATGCAGGAAAAGATATTCGAGGCCAAGAAAACAGCATGCGAGGATATCCTTAAAGAAATACGGGCAAGTCTTTCAGAAGGGGAGGACTGCCCTTTGTGCGGCCAGAAAATAGCTCGGCTTACACGTGACGAGGAATTTGAGTCTGTTCTTGAACCGGAAAAAAAGAAAAAAGACGAATTATGGGAGGCTGCACTTCTTGCAAGACAAGGCGCAGATTCATGTCACGCTGAGATTAAAGAGGCAGGCAAGACTCTGGAGTCTGACAAAAAGCATGAGAGTCTGGCTGCTGCAGAGCATGAGAACTGCCTTAGGAAGCTCAAGGAACATGCTTTATATGGTGCCTTTCCTGAGACGTCCATGGTTGCTGAAGCATCAGCCCCAGCCGAAGATAAGGTCAAGGCATTGGCTGGACAGATTGAAACTGCAATGGAGCAGCAGAAAAAAGTGAATATCCTGCAAAAGCAGAAGGACGGCTCAGATGATGAAATCAGAAAGACAACAGAAGAGGCGGAAGCGATAAGCAAGCAGATTGCCGACAGGAAGACATTGGCTGCATCTTCCGTTCAGGCGGCAGCTGAACTGGCAGGGAGATTTGAAGAAAATGTGGCCGGAGCCGATGCCATTTTGGGAAGGATAAGCGACTGGAAGACGCTCTGGAAAGCCAATCACGGAGAATTCATGGAAAAGTTTGAGGCCTCGGCCCGCAAATATGAAGAGGAATGCGCCAATGCGGAAAAGACAAGGAACAATATACTTCTCACAAAATCCGCATTTGGCTCAGCAATGTCATGCAAGGCGGAAATATCGGCCCTGCGCCCAGAATGGGGTAATTTGGCCCCCTTGCCTCCGGCAAAGGCGGAAGGTCTGCCGGAAAGATGGAACAAGCTGTTCGCAGATGTACAGTCGCTTCATGACGAGCAACTGAAGGCGGCAGGAGAGCTTGACAAATTACGTAATGAGTCGGGAATCGGTGATGAAAAGGGCCTGATGGAGGCGTCATCTGCCATTGCTGCAAAAACCTCTGCAATACGTGCGGCATATGACGAATGCAAGGCCATGCAGGGCGCGGACATGGAGAAACTGTCGAATGATGATACCCAGCGCGAAAGGCTCGGAAAAGCTGTAGCGGAAGCGGAAAAGGCCAGAATCGGGTATGAGCAGTGGCACAAGCTGTACGAAATATTCGGAAGCAGCGACGGGAAGAAGTTCAGGAATATCGCGCAGAGCTATGTGCTGCGCCAATTGCTTGCCGGAGCGAATGAATATCTCCGCCAGCTTACCGACCGGTATGAACTTGAAGCCCAGCCAGGTTCCCTGACGATTCTTCTGAAAGACAAGGAGGCGGGTGGAGTGCTCAGGCCTACATCCACCATTTCCGGAGGAGAAAGTTTCCTGACGTCCCTGGCTCTTGCGCTCGGTCTGTCTTCATTGGGCAGCAGGGCTGCATCCATGGACATTCTTTTCATCGACGAGGGCTTCGGTACGCTTGACGGAACTTATCTTGAGACCGTTATGGATGCACTTGAACGTCTGCATCAGATGGGAGGCCGCAAAGTAGGTATTATCAGCCATGTGGAAAGTCTCAAGGAAAGGCTGGCCACACAAGTTCGGGTTGTACGTGTGAGCAGTACGTTGAGCCGCATTGAAATCAAAAACACATTATAGGAGAACAATTATGGAAACAGAAGGAATCGTGATAAGGAATGCCATGCAGGAAGATGCGCCTTTCATTGCAAAATGCGTTGTGGAAGCAATGGGGATGCCGTGCTTCAATCCTGAGAACATGCAGGAAGATACTACAGTTCTTTTGGAAGTCATGGAAGAGTTGTGCCGCATGGAGGAGAGCCTGTACAGCTGGAAGCATGCCGACATGGCGATTGACGCAGCTACAGGAGAGCCGGCTGGATGCCTGATAAGCTATGACGGCGGCTTGTATGCCGGTCTTCGCCAAAAGACATTCTCATATGCCCGGCAGCGCATCGGAAAAGAGATGCCTGAGTCCGGCATGGAAACCCAGGCGGGTGAGTTTTATCTGGATTCGATGGCTATACTTCCCGAGTACCGCGGTTTCAGAATCGGCCAGCGGCTTATGCTCAATGCAGTCAGAAAGGGCTGGGAAGCCGGAATAGATAAAACAAGCCTGATTGTGGACAAGGTAGCCCCCGGACTTCAGGCCTATTACGCGTCAGCAGGCTTTGTTCCGGACGGGGAAATGATTTTCTTTGGACACCCTTATGTCAGGATGGTTTCACAGAAGTAAGCATCATGACAGTTGCCGGACTTGTTCTTCATCAAGTCCGGTAATTGATGCAATCTGCGCGGAAGGCATGCCCGCTTCAAGCATTTTCTTAGCCACTTCCAATGCCTTGTCCTCCCGGCCTTCTGCCAATCCCTGCTCATGCCCCTGCTGCCTTGCGAAATCAATAGTATTTTCGTAATCGTAAATCATCTTCTGAGATTCTTGATAGTTAATATATTGTTCCGCGGTAAAGTTACATAATTCCGCCATTTCAAACAAGCGGTCAAATTCTTTTCCGTCAAATACGACCGGCCGGCTTTTAAGGCGGGACATGTTCTTCAAAAGATACATCCACTTGTCAGAGCCGCTCTCAAGTTCACATTCCTTTTTTGTGAACCTTTCAAGTTCAAGGAATATGAACTGAAGCTTATCATGCAGAAGCTCCCCGGTATCGTCCTCACGCAACCTGTATGAAGAATGATACCTTTCGGCATCCCAGCCGGCCCCATGCTCCATTCTGAAGTTAACCACAGCAATGAAACGTATCGGCTTGAGGTTGAAGTTCCATCTGAAGCATGAAGGATCTCCATTCTTCTCAATATGCCTTTCCTTTGCCAGGACTGCCTGATTGATTACCGGGTAGCTCGTATAAAACAATGCCCTGTCACGGAAATGAGCCTGCTGGGCAAGCTGCATCTCTATTATATACTCTTCTCCCGAAAGGGTCCTTACAGCAATGTCAAATACCGCCTTGCGCTCATAAGCAGTAGGGCCGAGATGTTCCGTATTCTGAAATGTGACATCTGCAATCTTGCCGTTTCCCACAATACGGTTAAGGAATGAGATAAGTATGTCCTTGCATTCCTCGCTCCCGAATATTCTTTTGAACATGTAATCATTGGTCAGATTGGCATAGCCGCCATGCTGCGTGACCTCTTGTGTTTCCATATTTATCCGTTTTGATGTCAGTGACACGGCAAACATATGAAAACGGCAACCGAAAGCAGCATTTTTAAAGATTTTTTAATCAGATTTTTCTTTTTCTTTAAAACCTCCTCTTCTGATGACATGCCCAGTAAAAATCCGGCATTACTGTCAATATTCGCTCCAGCTTCTGATGGCTATGTCGTCCGGACCCATGGTGCAGAATGCGCCGATGAAAGCACCGGCCAGACGGGCATTGGTCAGCAGTGGAATATTCAGGTCTATGGCAGCGCGGCGGATACGGTAGCCGTTACCCAGTTCGCCTGCAGTCAGATTCTTCGGGATATTCACCACCATGTCAATCTCCTTTCTGTGCAGCATCTCCAGCGCCTGAGGCTCACCTGTCTCGCCGGGCCAATATACAAGAGTATTCTCCACACCCTGCTCCGTAAGGAACCTTGATGTTCCGCCTGTCGCAAACAACTTGTAGCCTTTCTCCACAAGCATCTTAGCGGCACCGAGCATTTCCGCTTTCTGCTTGGCATTTCCTGTTGACAACAAAATGTTCTTACGAGGGATACGATATCCTACCGAAAGCATGGCTTTAAGAACAGCGCAAGGGGAGTCCTCGCCGATACAGCCGACTTCACCCGTCGAAGCCATGTCGACTCCGAGCACCGGGTCCGCCTTCTGGAGACGGTTGAAGGAGAACTGGCTGGCCTTTATCCCCACATAATCCAGATCAAACAGGCTTGTGTCAGGCTTTTGGACATCCAATCCCAGCATTACCTTCGTGGCAAGCTCGATGAAATTATATTTCAGCACCTTGCTCACAAAAGGGAAAGAACGTGACGCACGCAGATTACACTCTATTACCTTTATATCATTATCCCTTGCGAGGAACTGTATGTTGAACGGTCCGGATATCTCCAGTTCCTTGGCAATCTGACGCGAAATCCTCTTGATGCGCCTCATTGTCCCCACATAAAGCTTCTGAGGAGGGAACTGTATCGTGGCATCTCCCGAATGCACTCCGGCAAACTCGATATGCTCACTAATCGCATAAACCAGAATCTCACCGTTGCGCGCGACCGCATCCATCTCTACCTCCTTCGCGTGCTCAATGAACTGGCTGACCACAACAGGGTGCTTCTTGGACACATCCGCAGCCAGTTTGAGGAAACGTTCCAATTCCTCATGGTTGGAACATACGTTCATTGCAGCACCGCTGAGCACATAAGACGGGCGCACCAGCACAGGAAAACCGACTTCCTCTACAAATGCATCGATATCCTCCATGGACGTCAGCGCCCTCCATTGCGGCTGGTCAACCCCTATCCGGTCCAGCATGGCAGAAAACTTGTCCCTGTCCTCGGCATTGTCAATGCTCCTTGCACTTGTCCCGAGAATATTCATCCCTTGCTCATCAAGGCGCATTGCCAGGTTGTTCGGAATCTGCCCTCCTGTTGAAACGATGACACCATGAGGAGTCTCTTTCTCTAAGATATCCATGACCCTCTCAAACGTCAGCTCGTCAAAATACAGGCGGTCACAAATGTCATAGTCCGTAGAAACCGTCTCAGGATTGTAATTTATCATGACTGAGCGCCATCCGTTGCTCCGTACAGTATTGAGAGCCTGCACACCGCACCAGTCGAACTCAACCGAAGAGCCTATCCTGTATGCTCCGGAGCCGAGAACAACGACCGAGCGCCCGTCATTCTCATACTCAATATCGTCAGCGCATCCCTTGTAAGTCAGGTAAAGATAATTTGTCATTGCAGGATACTCGGCACCGAGTGTGTCAATCTGCTTCACGACAGGCACAATGCCAAGGCTCTTGCGAAACGCCCGCACTTTCAGGGCAGCCTCCTCCATGTCATCGCCCAAACAGGCCGCACGGGCAATCTGAAAATCACTGAATCCCTGCACTTTGGCACGTCTGAGCAAAGTGGCATCTGAAATTCCTGAAGCATGCAGCTGCAAGGAAGTCTTCATTATGCCCTCCAGCTTGTACAGGAACCACTTGTCAATCTTTGTCAGCTCATGTATCCGTTCCACGTCATACCCGGCCCTAAAAGCCTTGCTTATAACAAATATGCGCTTGTCAGTAGGCTCACGCAATGCCTTGTCTATATCTGGAATCACAAGTTCCTTATTCTCCGTGAAACCATGCATGCCCTGTCCGATCATCCTCAGGCCTTTCTGGATGGCCTCCTCAAAAGTGCGTCCGATTGCCATAACCTCTCCCACGGACTTCATGGATGAGCCGAGTTCGCGGTCAACCCCATGGAATTTTCCCAAATCCCAGCGAGGAATCTTGCACACCACATAATCCAGTGCAGGCTCGAAAAACGCGCTCGTTGACCTCGTTACGGAATTTTTCAGGTCAAACAGCCCGTATCCCAACCCGAGCTTTGCCGCAATGAATGCAAGAGGGTAGCCCGTAGCCTTTGAGGCCAGTGCCGAAGAGCGGCTCAGACGCGCATTCACCTCAATCACACGATAATCTTCCGACTCAGGGTCAAGCGCATACTGGACATTGCACTCTCCGACTATGCCGATATGCCTGATGATGCGGATTGCCAGCTCACGCAGCTTGTGATACTCGCTGTTAGTCAAAGTCTGGGAAGGAGCGACCACAATAGATTCACCTGTATGGATGCCAAGAGGATCGAAATTCTCCATATTGCAGACCGTTATGCAGTTGTCATGACAGTCGCGCACCACTTCATATTCCACTTCCTTCCATCCGCGCAGACTTTTCTCCACAAGCACCTGGGGAGAGAAAGCGAAGGCCTTTTCCGCAAGCGCGTCCAGCTCGGTCTCATTGTCGCAGAAGCCGGACCCCAACCCTCCGAGTGCATATGCGGCGCGTATGATTACAGGATAGCCCAGCTCTGAAGCAGCCTTTCTCGCATCAGCGATATTGTCAACCGCATGGGACTTGATGGTACGGACATCTATTTCATCCAATTTACGGACGAAAAGTTCCCTGTCTTCTGTATCTATGATGGCCTGCACAGGAGTACCGAGTACCTGCACGCCGTATTTTTCAAAAATCCCGCTCTTATAAAGCTCCACACCGCAATTGAGGGCAGTCTGGCCTCCGAAAGAAAGCAGGATTCCGTCAGGACGCTCCTTTGCGATGACTTTCTCGACAAAGAATGGCGTGACGGGCAGAAAATAAATCTGGTCCGCGCTTCCTTCACTCGTCTGCACGGTAGCGATATTCGGATTGATGAGAACCGTGCTTATGCCTTCTTCCCTCATAGCCTTAAGGGCCTGCGAACCGGAATAGTCAAATTCTCCGGCCTCACCGATTTTCAATGCTCCGGACCCGAGCAGCAGCACTTTCTTTATTTCTTTAAGCATTTTGCCGATAATTTAATTGCACAGGCATCAGATGCCCTTGTGCAGCAGATTTACAAATTCGTCAAACAGAAACTCCGTGTCAACCGGACCGGAAGCCGCCTCCGGATGGAACTGGGCTGAAAACCAAGGCTTTGACTTATGCCTGATTCCCTCATTTGAGCCGTCGTTCATGTTGATGAAGAGCGGTTCCCAATCCTTTCCGAGCGTATTGCTGTCCACAGCATAGCCATGGTTCTGGGAAGTAATGAAACATCGTTCTGTCCCGACCATCCTGACCGGCTGGTTATGGCTCCTGTGGCCGTATCTGAGCTTATATACGGAAGCCCCTCCAGCCTTTGCGAGAAGCTGGTTTCCCATGCAGATTCCGAATATCGGCCTGTCGCCTGCAGCCATGGCCTTCTGTATATTGGCCACAGCCTCGCCGCAATTGTCAGGGTTTCCGGGGCCGTTGGAAATGAAGAGGCCGTCATATTCCAGCTGCGTGAAATCATAGTTCCACGGAACCCTTATGACCTCGACATCGCGCCTGAGAAGGCATCTGATTATATTTGCCTTCACGCCGCAGTCCACAAGCACGACTTTGAGGGGTGCCCCCGCGTTGTATCTTATGACCTCCTTGCAGCTGACCTTGTCGACATAATTGATTCCGGCATAATCCGCTGCCTCTGCACAACTGTCTCCGGTGCCCTCAATAAGTATCCGCCCCGTCATTACTCCATGCTCCCTGAGCACCTTCGTCAGCTGCCTTGTGTCAATGTCCGTTATGCCGGCCACCTTTTCCTTGCGAAGCCACTGGCCAAGGCTTCCTGCAGCATTCCAATGGCTGTAACCGTCACTATAATCACTGACAATCAGAGCTTCCACGTGTATCTTGCCGCTTTCCATGAACAGAGGCAGTCCGTTTGGCGCGGAATCTGACGCCGGAACGCCATAATTGCCGACAAGGGGATAGGTAAGCGCCATTATCTGCCCTGCATAAGAAGGGTCGGTAAGGCTTTCCGGATAACCTGTCATCGCCGTGTTGAACACGACCTCTCCACTGACGGCCTTCTCATATCCGAATGACCTGCCATGGAACTTTGTGCCGTCACCGAGTATAAGGACGGCTTCTTTCATATAATCAGATGTCATAATATGTCTGAGTTCTCCACATAATCAATAAATGCCTTGTTCACAAGATAATTTCCTCCCGCAGTAGGGTAGTCACCGCTGAAATACCAGTCTCCGGGATGGCCGGGACATGCCTTGTGCAGGCCATCAATTGTCTGATATACAATCTGTACCTTGGCCTTGGTGCCGGCCGGAGTCAGCAGGCGCACCATTTCCTCCGAAATCTCTTCATCCGTGAAAGGTGCATATATTTCCTTTACATGATTCACTATCATATCCTTCTGCAGCGAAAGCTGCGCCCTGGACTTTTCGTATGTCCTGCGTATCAGAGAAGTCATGCCGCGGCGCACAAGAAGGCTTATGGCTGCCCTGAACGCGATGAACTGGTCCATACTTGCCATGTCAATGCCATAATAGTCCGGATAGCGCACCTGAGGGGAAGATGAAACTATCACAATCTTCTTTGGAGACAGCTTGTCCAGTATCCCTATTATGCTCTGCCTGAGGGTCGTTCCCCTGACGATGCTGTCATCTATTATGACAAGATTGTCAACTCCGGGCCTCAGGCTCCCGTATGTGATGTCATATACATGTGCGGCCAAGTCATTGCGGCTGTTGCCCTCGGCAATGAAAGTGCGCAGCTTGATGTCTTTGATTGCCACCTTCTCGCTTCTTATCCTCATGGACAATATCCTCTCAAGTTCCTCGTGGTCAGGATTATGTCCGAGAGCCTCGATTTTCTGTACCTTAAGTTCATTGAGATAATTGTCAAAGCCCTCCAGCAGGCCATAGAACGCCACTTCCGCAGTATTCGGAATAAACGAGAACACGGTATTCTCCACATCGTTCCCGACAGCCTCCAGCACGGCGGGCACAAGCAGCTGACCGAGCATCTTGCGCTCACGGTATATGTCCATGTCGCTTCCGCGGCTGAAATAGATGCGTTCAAAAGAACATGCAGAAGGTTTGCGAGGAGAATTTATCTGCTCCAGCCGCATGCGTCCATGCTTGTCCAGCAGGATTGCCTGTCCGGGGTTCAGCTCGCGTATGCTCTCGGCAGGTACATTCAGCGCAGTCTGTATGACAGGCCGCTCAGAAGCGAGCACCATCACCTCGTCATCCATATACCAGAACGCAGGCCTTATGCCCCAAGGATCGCGCACGGCGAATGATTCTCCGCTTCCCGTAAGCCCGCATATGACATATCCGCCGTCCCATTTCGCACTTGAGCTCTTCAGCACATTAGCAATGTCTATACGCTCCTCAATTGCATGCGTTATATCCATGCCCGACAGGCCCTCATTTTCGCATATCCTATACAGACGCTCCACCTCGCGGTCCAGACGGTGCCCCACCTGTTCCAGCATTATGTATGTGTCCGCATATCTGCGGGGATGCTGGCCGGCTGCCGTTATTTCCGCAAATATCTCATCAACGTTCGTCATGTTGAAATTACCGCACAGGGCAAGGTTCTTTGCCCTCCAGTTGTTGCGGCGAAGGAAAGGATGGACATATTGTATCCCGCTTTTTCCCGTGGTGGAATATCTCAGATGCCCCATGTACAGTTCTCCTGCGAAAGGAAGGCACTTCTTCGCAAGCTCCGCATCATGAAGCTGCTCCTGCGACATGTCGCGGAAGTTTTCATGTACGGCCGCGAATATCTCCGAAATCGCTCCTGAGCCAAGCGCACGCTCGCGGAACATATATTCCTCGCCCGGCGCAGCCTGAAGTTTTACGCATGCCAGGCCGGCCCCTTCCTGTCCGCGGTTATGCTGTTTTTCCATAAGGAGGTAGAGCTTGTTGAGCCCGTACATCCATGTCCCGTATTTCTGCTGATAATGCTCGAGAGGGCGGAGAAGGCGTACCATCGCCACACCGCACTCGTGTTTCAACGGTTCCATATAATATTATTTGTCAAGTCGTTCCATTAATGGCCGCACAATGACGGCATATCGTATTTAAGGGAAACTCAGTCAACATGAGACCTTGTTTCCCTTTTATATATCCAGTGGTTTACTCCCACTCTATTGTTGCAGGCGGTTTTGAAGAAATGTCGTAGCAGACTCTGTTGACCCCCTTGACATGGTTTATTATGTCGTTGCTGACCTTTGCCATGAATCCGTAAGGCAGATGTGCCCAGTCAGCGGACATGGCGTCAGTGCTTGTAACCGCCCTCAGCGCTACTGCCTGCTCATATGTGCGCTCGTCGCCCATCACTCCGACGCTCTGGACAGGAAGCAATATCACTCCGGCCTGCCATACCTGGTCATAAAGGCTTGTCTGTGTCCCGTCCGGATTTTCCGTTGTCCACTCCCTGAGACCGCGGATGAAAATGTCATCGGCTTCCTGAAGCACCGCCACTTTCTCCGGAGTTATGTCTCCGAGAATACGTACCGCAAGTCCCGGCCCCGGGAAAGGATGACGTCCAATGAGGTGCTCCGGCATACCCATCTGGCGTCCTACCCTGCGGACCTCATCTTTGAAGAGCCATTTGAGAGGCTCACACAGCTTGAGGTTCATTTTCTCAGGAAGTCCTCCCACATTGTGGTGGCTCTTGATGACCTTGCCCGTGATGTTAAGGCTCTCAATCCTGTCAGGGTAAATCGTGCCCTGTGCAAGCCAGCGGGCATCCTTTATCTTCATGGCCTCGGCATCGAACACGTCGATGAACCCCTTGCCTATTATCTTGCGTTTCTTCTCCGGGTCAGACACCCCCTTAAGCTCAGAAAAGAATTTCTCGCTCGCATCAACCCCGATGACATTGAGTCCGAGACACTCGTAATCTTTCATGACATCCCTGAACTCATTCTTGCGGAGAAGACCGTGGTTAACGAAGATGCAGGTCAGCCTGTCTCCTATGGCCTTATTGAGCAGAACCGCAGCCACGGAAGAGTCAACACCTCCTGAAAGCCCGAGTATGACCCTGTCGTCTCCAAGCTCTGCCTTGAGCTCTGCCACGGTAGTCTCGACAAATGAGGCCGGGCTCCAGTCCTGGCGGCTTCCGCAGATGTCAACCGCAAAATTACGGAGCAGGAGGGTTCCCTGTGCCGAATGGTATGCCTCAGGATGGAACTGAACGCCCCAAAGAGGCTCATCAGCCGCCTGATATGCGGCATACTGCACCTTGTCGGTGGAAGCGATGCACCTGAATCCTTCCGGAATCGCAGTTATCGTGTCTCCATGGCTCATCCATACCTGTGAATTTTCGTCAAATCCCTTGAACAATGGATTGTCATGCTCGAATGACCTGAGGTTGGCACGCCCGTACTCCCTTGTGCCTGCCGGTTCCACGCGTCCTCCGTAAAGCTGGGACATGTACTGTGCTCCGTAGCAGATGCCGAGAATCGGATATTTGCCGCGGATACGGCTCAAATCCACTTTGAATGCCTCCGGGTCATAAACGCTGTAGGGAGAACCGGAAAGGATGACACCGATGACCGAGGGGTCGTCATGAGGGAATTTGTCATACGGCAAAATTTCACAGAAGGTGTCAAGTTCACGCAGACGGCGGCCGATCAGCTGCGTAGTCTGCGAACCGAAATCAAGAATGATGATTTTCTGCTGCATCGTTTAATGTATGTATTTTTTCGTCGGCGCAAAAGTAGGGCATTTTATGAAAAAAATCAATGTTTGCAACTTAATTATTTCGTATATTTAATGCTTTGCACATATATACGCCTGAGTCTCGGCATAATCAAAGTAAACTTTGCTTTTGCTCTCAACTTTTGCTATATTTGCACCGCTTTAAAATCTTGACATCAGATGAAGAAATTTTCTTTGCCTAAAGACGGCGGCCTTATCGAGGCCGGTCTTTCAAGAGGCATCCTTCACAGCTACGAAAGGATACCTGCTCATGTTTATGAAGATGAGGAAATTGCGAGTTCGCGCATTGCCGATGAGGTGGTGGACGCTGTCAACTCAGCACAGGGGACGTTCAAACTTGGACTTACGACAGGTTCGTCTCCGGTGGCATTATATAAGGAACTTGCCAAAAGGCACTCGGAGGGCAAGGTTTCTTTCAGCAATGTCGAGATTTTCAGCATTGATGAGTATTTTCCGGCTCCTGCAGACCAGTTCAGCCGCAACAGCCGTCTCTATGAGGACTTTCTCGCACATGTGGACGTGAAGCCGGAGAATGTGCACATACCTAAGTATGACGGATCCTGCGGCAATGTGAGCGATTTGAATACGGCATTCGATGCAAAAGCTACCGGTCTCGACCTGCTCATAATGGGTGTAGGCGAGAAAGGCCAGGTGGGATTCAACGAACCGGGCACATCTGAAAAAAGCCGCACAAGGACAATCCTGCTATCATATGGCTCGAGGAAAAGGCAGGCGAGATATTTCAGCGGCAACCTTGACGTGACGCCGCGCAAAGCCATCGCAATGGGCATATCCACGATGCTGAGCGCAAAGAAAATCATTCTCATGGCCTGGGGAGAAGACAAGGCCGAAGCTGTCAAGAACATTGTGGAGGTGAAGGCTGACTACTCATGTCCGGCATCACTACTCCAGAAGCATGACAACATATCATTCTATGCGGACGAAAATTCCGCAAGCCTGCTCACACGCAATGTAGCGCCTTGGCTGGTGGGACCTTGCGAGTGGACACCTAAATTCCGCAGGAAAGCCGTAGTATGGCTCTGCGAGACTGTCGGAAAGCCTATCCTCAAGCTTACTCAGAAAGACTATCTTGCCAACGGGCTGAGCGAGCTTCTTGAGCAGCACGGTCCGTTCGACAAAATCAACATTGACATATTCAATGACCTCCAGCACACAATCACCGGCTGGCCCGGCGGAAAGCCGAATGCTGATGACAGCACAAGGCCTGTGCCTTCATCACCGTTCCCTAAGAGGGTGGTGGTGTTCTCTCCGCATCCGGACGATGACGTGATATCAATGGGAGGAAC
>DBLW01000123.1:18038-23303 GCA_002298075.1 Bacteroidales bacterium UBA714
GACGTGGTGCTCCAGCACATGGATGCCGCACGTGAAATCGGATTCGGTGACCGCTTCGACGAGGTAAAGGAAATCATCGCTTCAAAGCGTCCCGGAGAGCCGGAGCCTCGCGCGCTTCTCGAGCTCAAAGGAGCCATCCGCCGTTCAGAGGCCAAAGGTGCTGTAAGGTCATTCGGACTAAATGACAGCACCAACACCCACTTCCTTAACCTTCCGTTCTACGAGACAGGAGGAATCAAGAAAGGCGAGAGGACACAGAAGGACATAGATATCATAAAGGAGCTTCTCCAGAAAGTTCAGCCCCACCAGATTTATATGGCAGGCGACCTTGCAGACCCGCACGGCACCCACCGCGTATGTACGGAGGCTGTAATGGAGGCTCTGCGCCAGCTCAATGGCGAGCCATGGCTCAAAGACTGCCACGCATGGCTGTACCGCGGGGCATGGATGGAATGGGAACTCGGAAGGGTTGACATGGCCGTTCCGCTCAGCCCGGACGAGGTAATCATGAAGCGTCATGCGATATACAGGCATCTTTCACAGAAAGACATAGTCCCTTTCCCTGGTGAAGACCCGCGCGAGTTCTGGCAGAGGGCCGAAGAGAGGACAGAGAACACCGCACGACTTTATGACGAGCTCGGAATGGCTGAATACCAGGCTATTGAGGTTTTTGTAAAACTATTTTAAAAGATTCAAATGAGACTTATTATCGAACAAGACGCTCAGAAGGGCGCAATTTGGGCGGCAAGATACATAGTATCGCGCATCAAGGCAAAGGCGGAGCTTACGGACAAACCGTTCGTGCTCGGTCTTCCTACGGGTGGCACTCCTATCGCCACTTACCAGGAACTCATCAGAATGCACAAGGCAGGTGAAGTTTCATTCCGCAATGTAATAACATTCAATATGGACGAATATGTGGGACTTCCTGAGGAGCATCCGGAGAGCTACCATTCTTTCATGGCAAGGAATTTTTTCGACCATGTTGACGTTCCTAAGGAGAATATCAATATCCTTAACGGAAACGCGGAAGACCTTGCCGCAGAATGTGCCGCATATGAGGAGAAAATCAAGGCCGCAGGCGGAATCGACCTGTTCATGGGCGGAGTAGGCGAGGACGGCCACCTGGCTTTCAATGAACCTTTCTCGTCACTCGTCTCACGTACAAGGGTAAAGAGCCTGACATATGACACTATACTTGTCAATTCAAGGTTCTTTGACGGAGACATCAGCAAAGTGCCTACGACTGCGCTCACAGTGGGAGTCGGCACCGTAATGGACGCCAAGGAAGTTCTTGTGCTCGCATTCGGACACAAGAAGGCAAATGCAATCAGGACTGCCGTAGAGGGAGCATATTCACACACCTGCACCCTTTCTGCGCTCCAGGCACATCCTCACGGCATAATTGTGGCTGACGAACTTGCAGTAGGCGAACTCAAGGTAAACACTTACCGCTACTTCAAGGACATCGAGAAGGACAACCTTTAGTCATAGTCCGTAAAAGTTTATCCCCTTCCTTACTGCGGAAATGCGTCAGTGCAAGGAAGGGGATTTTGATTTTCATCAGGTGCCTCAATAAAGGCCTCCGTTTATGGAAATGCATTCTCCGGTGATGTAGCCGGATTCTGAAGATGCAAGAAAAGCCACAAGAGCGGCAACCTCTTCAGGCTCACCGAAGCGGTTCATGGGAACAGTCTTCTTCAGCTGGGCCTCATCAAGCCCGTCAGTCATCTCGGTACGGATAAATCCAGGAGCCACGGCATTGACAGTGACACCTTTCCGCCCGACCTCCTGAGCAAGGGCCTTAGTGGCTGCAATCAGGCCTCCTTTGGCAGCCGAATAATTGCACTGGCCCGGAAGCCCTTTCAAGCCGGACAGCGAGGCCATATTGATTATTCTGCCATGCTTTTTTACCAGCATAGGCTTTACAAGCAGCCTGGTGACATTGAAGAACCCGTCCAGTCCGGTCCCGATGACACTGTCCCAGTCATTGTCTTCCATCCAAAGCAGCAGATTGTCCCTGCGTATTCCGGCATTGTTTACCAGCACCTCAATATATCCGTCAGGATGCTCCTGCATCCACCCTTCAATAGCAGAAGCCGTCTGCATCCTGTCCCCGACATCGAAACGGAGCATCTCCCCGGACCCGCCGGCCGACTCAATCATATCCAAAGTGACCTGGGCCTGCTCCCGGTTGGAAACATAATTCACAATCACATGATATCCTTCTTTTGCAAGCCTTACGCTCACGGCCCGTCCGATTCCGCGGCTGCCTCCTGTAACTAAAGCATATTTCATCCTTTCACAATTTATATTCAGTGCAGGCCTCCGGCATCTGTGCCATCAGCCTGCATCCGACAACTATTTCCAGTTTCTGATTATCAATGTAGAGTTCGTGCCTCCGAAGCCGAATGAATTTGACAGGAAAGTGTCAAACTGCCTGTCAATCCGTTCAGCCGGAATGCAAAGCAGTGCAGAATCCTCGTCCGGATTCTCAAAGTTAAGATTGCCAGCAACATAGCCGTTTTTCATCATGAGAATAGAATAAATCACCTCACTGGCACCTGCCATCCACATCTCATGGCCGGTCTGCGACTTGGTGCTTGTCACAGGAATCCTCCTGTCACCGAAAACGCTGTATATTGCCTTCGCCTCATTCGCATCACCTATCCTGGTCGAAGTGGCGTGCGCATTTATATATCCTATCTCATCCGGACCCAAGCAGGACATCCTAAGGGCCATTTCCAATGACCTTGCAGGCCCGTCCACATTGGGAGAAGATATATGCTCACCGTTTGATGAGAATCCGTAGCCGAGCACCTCCGCGATAATGGGAGCACCTCTGCGCACTGCCGACTCATAGCTTTCTACAATGACCGTGGCAGCGCCTCCTCCCGGCACAAGCCCGTCCCTGTCCCTGTCAAAAGGCCTTGAAGCCCTGCATGGCTCATCCTCGCGGACAGAAAAAGCTGATATGCCGTCAAATGAGCAAACAGAATACGGATTGACTTCCTGCGCACCTCCGCAAATAACCATATCTTGCAAGCCCGCCCTTATAAGGGTAGCGGCAAGGCCTATTGCATGAGAGCCGCTCGCACATGCACCCGAAACTGTAAGATTTATTCCCTTCAGCTTGAATATGCATGAGAGGTTCATGGTGACGGTAGAGTTCATGGACTGGAAAATCGCGCCAGAGCCGCACAGCATTGTATCCTTTTTCTCACGCAAAGTGTCTACGGCCTTAACGACAGGCTCAGCCGAACTGTCATTTCCATATAAGATTCCCACCTCATGCCTGTCAAGGTACTCCATATCAACCCCGGCATTTTCAAGTGCCTGACTGGTAGCGCAATACGCATACTTGGCCTGCTCCGGCATATAAGCCCTCTGCTGCCTGGGAAGAACTTTCTTCAAATCCGGCATAGGAACCATTCCGGTAAGCGCGCTCCTGAATCCCATCTCTTTCCGGACCGGGTCATAAACCACTCCCGAGACGCCTTCATACAGAGACCTGTTCACAGACTCCAGGTCAGTACCGAGGCACGACCAGATTCCCATTCCCGTTATTACAACTCTATTTTCCATCACATGTATATTCTAACGTTTTCTCAAATCTATGAATTTTACCGGCTTGCGGCTCTTGGCCGGGAAATTTACCGCCAATATCTCATTCTTCGGAAGCACAATCACCTCAGGAGCCACCCTTATCCTTGAACGGAACCTGTCCTTAAGGTCCTTCACAAGATTAAAATCATCTGCATGGCCATTCGTGCTGATTTTCACAACGACCCTGTCCGTACCGGCCTCAGAATCGCTGACTTCCACTACATAGCCGTCCACATAGTCCGTATTGTCCAGGACATCATTGATGGCAGGAGGATAGAGAGTGGTGCCCTTGAGCTTTATCATATTGTTCTTCCGGCCAGCAAGGGGAGTGAGCCGGTATGAATTCCTGCCGCACCTGCACTGCTCCACACATTTGGCGGCCATATCCCCGGTCCGGAACCTGAGAAGAGGCATCCCCTCCACACCGAGGGTCGTCACCACAATTTCACCTGTCTCTCCGTCTTCAACCGGCAGGTCATCATCACCGATGATTTCAACTATAATCAGCTCCGGATGCACATGGCCTCCCATACCGTACCCGCACTCGGAAAACGTAGCACCCATCTCGGTAGAAGAATAGGTGGCGAACAGCTGCACATCCCATTTCTCCTTTATCTTGCTTCCGAGAAGATTCAGGCTGAAATCCCGGTTGCGCAGTCCCTCTCCGATTCCGATTATCCGCCTGATGCTGCTTGAGCGCCAGTCAATCCCGTTTTCCTCGGCATACTGCACCAGCTTCAGAATGAAAGACGGCACGCACATTATTGTATCAGGCTTAATCCTCCTTATGGTATCCCACTGAAGCTCCGGTATCCCGTTTCCGACACGTATCACGCTCGCACCAAGCTCCCTGATTCCGAGAAAATATGCAAGCCCGGCCATGAAGCGCTTGTCCAGCGTGGTCATAAGCTGCACAATGTCCCCGGGACGCACCCCCGCACATGCAAACGACTTCTTTTCGTTATATGCAAGACGCTGGAGGTCCTTTTCCGTACACCCGAAAGTCACAGGGTCTCCAAGAGTACCTGATGTGGTGATGTAATCCACAATCTTCTCTTTCGGGCAGCAAAGGAAGTCCTCATTGAAGAGCTGAAGGTCCTTCTTTTCCGTAAAAGGAATCTTTACAAGGTCTTCAATATGCCTTATCTTGGAGATGTCAATGCCGTATGTGGAGAACATCCTCCGGTAATATGCGGAATGCTCCTCAAGATATTTGAGCGCAACCGCAAGCAGCTGCTCCTGAAATGATTTTATCTCTTCAGGACTTCTGTATTCTATGTCTTCCTTATCTGTCATAACTGAGTAGTTTTCGTTGTATCCTTATCCGGACATGACTTGTCGGGCCATGTCTTGCCGGTTATGCTTCTGAATGCCGTCAGAGAAGTCGCGGCAGCCCCGCAAAGTCCATGCAGCCCAGCATCCTGTCCTGCAATGAACATATTGCCCAAACGCGTGAGGGGAGGGATGAACGCAACAGGAAGGTCGGCACAACTGCGGGACATTCCATACATCGCGCCATCAAAAGCGCCGTACCAGTCCCTGACCGTAAGGGGAGAGGAGGAGAAAATCTCCGCACAGGCATCCCTCAGCCCGGGAACCATGCTCTCAATGCAGCCGAGCACCTTTTTTTTTTTTTTTTCCTTTCCTTTTTTTTTTTTT
>DBLW01000069.1 GCA_002298075.1 Bacteroidales bacterium UBA714
TACGTACTCGTCAGGCATATCAGCAGACCGCTGGCCAGCACTATTCCCATGACCATCAGAAGAAGCTCAAGGCGGAATATCTCGAAAAGCTGCACAAAGCCGCTCCTGATGAAGAACATTATCACAATCAGCGCAATCACAGCAAGGAAGGCCGCGAAAATGCCCTGGAATGCCGCCTGGACGAGGAAAGGAGCACGTATGAACTGCCTTGTTGCCCCGACGAGCTTCATGGTATGTATAGTAAACCGGCGGGCAAACACATTGAGCCTCACGGTATTGTTTATCAGGACAAAAGAAATGAACAGCATAAGGCAGATGAAGATTCCGAGCACTGAAGAAATCTTGCTCAGATTGGCATTCAAAGCTTCCACGAGCGACATCTGATAATTGACCTCCTCCACAAGAGGCGATGCCGATATCTCCCGCCTCACGACTTCGAGGCTGTCCGAAGAGACATAGTCAGCCATCAGCGTCACATCTATGGAAACGGGTATGGGAGAAGTCTCGAACACATCCAGGAAATCATCCCCAAGCTGACGTGCAAGCTCCCTCTCGCCCTGCTCACGGGAGACAAAGACCGTGCTCTTGATGAAGCGCTCCTTGCCAAGCTCATCGCAAAAGGCCATCGCAGCCTCTTCCTGGACATTCTGCTTCATCATCACGGACACCTGGACATTTTCCTTGAAATAGTCCGAAACGCCCTTCGCATTCACCAGAAGCATGCTTGCTATGCCCACCAGCAGAAGCACGAGGCTTATGCTGATGAGAGACGAAAGATACGCATTCGCCAGACGCCTCTTCATTATCCTGTTGTCACCTTTACCCATATAGCTTTCCCAATCGGGCCCAAAGATAGTGAAATATCAAAAAAAAATATTATCTTTGTAGAGATTTTGTCATTAAAAATGAACAGCATGGGAAATTCAGTCAAAAGAGTCCTTTTCGTCAATTCCGAGATATTCCCGTATCTTCCGGAATCCGGAATCGCCAATATCGGCAGGTTCCTTCCGCAGGGCATCCAGGAGAAAGGCAGGGAAATCAGATCCTTCATGCCGAGGTACGGATGCATAAATGAAAGAAAAAACCAGCTGCACGAGGTCATCAGGCTTTCCGGAATGAACATTGTGATAAATGATGTTGACAGGCCGCTGGTAATCAAGGTGGCTTCAATATCTGCAGCCAGGATGCAGGTCTATTTCATTGACAACGAGGACTATTTCCACAGGAAGAACATCTATCACGATGAGGACGGAAATTTCCACGAAGACAACGGCGAAAGGGCCATATTCTTTGCACGCGGTGTTCTTGAGACGGTCAAGAAGCTCAGGTGGGCTCCCGATGTAATACATTGCCACGGCTGGATATCCCACGTACTTCCGCTGTATCTGAAGAAAGCATATATTGACGACCCTATATTCTCCGGCAGCAAGATAGTGCTCTCATTATACAATGACACACCTGCCGAAAGTTTCGGCGACGACTTCAAGGAAAAGATTCTTTTCGGAGGAGCCGGAACAAAGGACATAGAGGCACTGGAGCAGACTGATGGCACAAATCTTGCAAAACTCGCGGCCAGCTATTCAGACGGCATCATATTCGGGTCAGACGGGATTTCCGGGGAAATAGAGTCATATTGCCGCAATTCCGGTCTCCCTGTGCTTGATTTTGACGCCACGTCAATTGAAGATGGCTCATATATAGAGAAATACAACAGTTTTTACGACCAGCTATAATGAATCTTAAAATTTTAGGCGGAGCCGGCCGCATTGCGGCCATCGGTGCGATACTGCTTGGCTCCGCATCATGCATATATGTCGATCAGACACTCGGGAAAAACTTCATCCCCACCGACCAGAAATGGAACGTATATACGCCAGCCCCAGTAGCCCTTACGGGAATCCGGATGCAGATGGCAGACAGCCTGTCAGGATACAGTACGACACGTTTCACTTTCGGCTCAGTCAACGATGACCTCGGGACATGCATGAAAAGTGCCAGCTTCACGCTTGTGCCGGTCATGGACTCGCTGGACTTCGGCAAGAACACAAAAATCCGCGGTTTCCATTTCATGGCAGCCAAAGACACTGTGTCTGCAGCATCTGAAAGCCAGATGATAATCCTGCAGAACGTATATGTCTCGGAACTCAAAGCACCGCTTGATTCAAACGTGCTCTACGCAGGTTCATTCATGGATTCCAAGTTCAGAGACAAATATCTCGACTTGACAAACATCGTGACAGACGGCATCCCGGTATATGCAGGAGGAGACTCTCTCAGTTTTGAATTCAGCAGGGAGTTCACCGAGAGCTTCATCACCAGGCTAAAGAAAGCGGATCTTGACAGCATGGACTTGTATCTCAAGGATATCCCGGGCTTCTACATCACTACAGACGCTCCTGCCGGACAAGGAGGAAGAATCAACATGTTCAATGTGAAAATGTCGAAGAATGACAGCGGATACCTGTCGGGGAACTATGCCGAGCTGAAAATTACTGCCGACTATGGTGACAGGAAAGATGTCGACACGTCTTTCGTGTTCCTGTTCGGCCTTGGAGATTTCCTGAAGAACATCTCCAGCACCAGCGACATCACGCAGTTCGCCTTCAATTCAAGCGAGCACGACAGTGCGGAAAAATATTCTAAAGACGGAGTGCTTGCAACGGACAAGATACGCATCGAAGGAGGATGCGGCATAAAGCCTGTCGTAAAGGCATCCGAAATAAAGGATATACTTGATGTACAGCTTGCCCAGGCCGGAATCAGCGACTACAGGGAAGTGGTAATCAACAAGGCGACGATTTTATTGCCGTACAGCGTTGATGAATATTCAGCACTGGACACTTATCCTATGATTCTCAGCCCTACCGTAAGGCTCAGGAGCACAGAGGGGAAATATGTTTCATATGCCGGTCTGACGGATTCCAGCATCGCATCCGAGAACCAGGGAGATATAAACAGGTCTCTCGGGATGTACACACCGGACATAAGCCATCATGTGCAGGAGATTCTCAAATTGGACAGGAATGACCCTGAATTCTCAAATAAAATCGGCAACTATGACATATGGTTTCTGATAATGCACACAGAGACAACACAGACAAGCAACAACAACTCCATGAACGACTACTACAATAACCTCATGTACAACTCATATTACAATAATATGATGTACAATCCTTACGGATACGGAGGATACGGGTACGGCGGATATGGATATGGAAGCTACGGATATGGCGGGTACGGCTACGGCAACAACTACTATAATTATATGATGATGGCAATGTATGCCAGCGCAAGCAGCGGTTCAAATGAGAAGACCACGACCGAGATGGACAAGGACAGATATTACAAGGCAAATCTGAACGGTCCGGATGCTGTGTCTGGAACTGTTCCGCAGCTGAGAATAACATTCTCCGCGCCAAAGACAGCAGAATGATGCACATGTGCGGAAGATATAAATAACAAAGCGGGGCGACCTTGAAAAGTCACCCCGCTGTTTTTTGTATCCGTAAAAGACTATCGGTTGTTGACAATCTGCTCGATATACTTGATAGCGTCGCCTACAGTAGCGATTTTATCTGCATCGTTGTCATCAATCTCAACATCGAATTTCTTCTCAAAATCCATGATAAGCTCTACGATATCAAGTGAATCAGCACCGAGATCATTAGTGAAGCTTGCTGTCTCAGTCACCTCAGATGCATCAACGCCCAATTTCTCGACGATGATTGCCTTTACGTCTTCTGCAATATTTGCCATAACGTTAAAATTTTAGTTAATAATTAGTATTCTAATACACGTATTTGCGCTAAAAAACGGTGCAAAATAAATAAAAAAAAATCAAAAATAAAAATTTAGAAGCTGTTTAAGGCTCCGGGGCAGACATTTTAAGCGAGTTTTCACCAGAAAAGCCTGTCATTTGCGGCTCAGACCCAACCAGACCCGAAGCCCGTTGATGGAATTGAGCAGGTAGAAACACCACATTATCACCATTACGGCAGCATGAGCCTCTCCCCTTGAAACACAGATGCTCCACATTATCACGCTTAATATGTTCGTAATAATCCACAGCACCCATTGCTCCATAAAAGCCATGGCCATCAGGGCCTGGGCGACTATGCTCAGAACAGTTGTAGCCGAATCCTTGTAAGGCTGTGGATCGCCGAAATGGCCCAGTAGCAAGCCGCCCACAAACACAGCAGCAGCGCATCCCAAAGCAAGAATGATACGCTGAATCAATGTGAGACGCCTTGCACGGACACGCACATCTGCTCCCTCACCGGAAATCCGGTCTGCATCACCCTGCGACGTGGCAGCCCCCCTCTTGCGCCAGGACCACCAGCCTATGAACTGCATGGGCAGATAGTAGAGGGCATTCAGGCCGGCATCCCCATAGAGGGCCGCCTTATATGATATGTATGCATACATCGACACGTTTATTATTCCGAACGCATAGTTCCAGATGCTCCCCTTAGCAACAAGCACAACACATATCACACCGGCTATACCGGCAATGGAACCTACAGCATCAATGCTTCCGGACAATACGGAATATGCTATGTTAGAGGCTATGACGCCTGCTATGAGGAAAAAGTCATAAAACGAAAGGACTTTGTTTTTCATGGCTAATCTTTATTTTGATACTATGTAAAGCCGACTATTCGGATTTCTTGTTGAGATGTTCCAAGATCGCTTCTGCCAAAGGGCGGGAGACCGTCCCGGCGAGGTCTTCGACCGAAGCCGCCGCTATGCGGGCTACGCTCCCATAGCGGAGCAGCAGCCGCTGCTCGGTCTTCCCGCCCACGCCCTTGATTTCACGCAATGCAGACCCGATCTGCGCCTTGCTCCTGAGGTTGCGGTGGAAAGTGATTCCGAATCTGTGAGCCTCATCACGAATCTGCTGCAGAACTTTCAGTGCCTGGGAGTTCCTGTCAATGAACAGCGGATATGGATCTCCCACCCTTATCACCTCCTCAAGCCTTTTGGCAAGCCCTATCACGGTAAGCTTTTCTGTCAGGCCCAGCTCAGAAAGCGCCTCATAGGCAAAAGAGAGCTGGCCCTTTCCCCCGTCAATGACCACAAGCTGCGGAAGGTCATCCGGATTCTCCGCAAGCATCCTTGAATAGCGCCTGTTGACAACCTCCTTCATTGACGCATAATCGTTCGCTCCTATGACGGTCTTGATTTTGAAATGGCGGTAATCCTTCTTGGACGGTCTTGCACCGCGAAATACAACACACGAAGCGACAGGATTGGTACCCTGGATGTTCGAGTTGTCAAAACATTCTATATGTTCCGGAAGCACATCCATACCCAGGGCTGCCTTAAGTTCTTCAAGCACCTTCATGCGGAAATCATCAGGGTCAGTGTGCTCACGCTGCTTCAGTGCATTGAATCTCATCTCCTTGGCATTTTTTGCGCTTAATTCAAGCAAAGCGAGCTTGTCACCGCGCACAGGCACCTTGAACACGATATTATCCATCTCAAATTCAGGCATGAACGGTACTATAACCTCGCGTGAGAGCACCCCGAACTTGGCCTTGATTTCTGATATGAACATCTCCAGGACAGCCTCGCGGCTCTCTTCAATATTCAGTTTGAATCCGAGATTAAGAGACTGCACCACTGCTCCCATGCGAATACGCATGAAATTGCCGAAAGCTTCCCCGCCGTCCATGACAAGAGAAAACACATCTGCATCCCCTACCATGGAATTCATTATTATAGACTTGCTGTAATGCTTTTCAAGAGAAGTCATCTTCTCCTTATAGGCATTGGCCTGCTCGAACTCCATGCGTGAGGCCGCATCCTGCATCAGTTCC
>DBLW01000155.1 GCA_002298075.1 Bacteroidales bacterium UBA714
AATATTTTTTAACGAACTATTGATTTTATATAAACCTACAAAATTACATTATTATGAGATTTGTTTTATTGTCAATGCTGATTGTTGCATTAGGTCTGACTTCTTGTCAGAAAAATGCAGACATGATGTCTAAGCAAGAACAATTACATTCTTCTGAGGACTGTTCATCTGATGCTATTGCTTCATTAATTAAATTAGTTAATGAAATTTGGGAGATAAAACCAACGGCTTCGTATGAAGAAGTTGAGAGTTTCGTGTGGGATAAGTTCGGTAATCAAATTTCTGAGACGAAAAGTGACATATCGTACGAAGTCTCTCAATATGCTTTTGAAGTATTAAGCCAAATGCAAATAGTGGATCCGTCAGATTATATGACAAAAGACAATTATATTGCATCTCTCAATATGATAATTGATACTAATGCTGATAATTTGACAGAGTATGAAAAGAATGCTCTCTATCTCACTGTTATTGTTTCCAGTGAAATAATTGAATTAAAATATGGGGGTGGGACACCATTGACAAAAGCGGAATGGTGGGATAATACAAAAGCATGGGTAGAACGGCAATGGGATGATTGGGGGAAATGCGCAGCAGGGATAGTTGGGGGTGCTGGAGGCGGCTTTTTAGGTGGTGCGGCAGCTGGATCTGCTGTTCCATGGCTTGGGACGGTCGTTGGTGGTGTGGTTGGTGGTATATCAGGAGGACTTGGAGGTGCAGCAGCGGCATGTTAATATGAAAACTTGTCATAAGCTGACGGTTTTTAATACTGTCTATATTATTACGATGCTTATGCTGTCGCTTCTGATGATTGATGGAATAATCGGCAGGAGCATAGCAGCTTTAGTATATCTGTTTTCTATCTTTTTTGTAACTATTTGCTATGGATTCTTGCGTAGAAAGTACATGTAGATAGGTTGTAAATAAAAAAAGAGGGTGACTGGATCTGTCCTTAGACATTTTAGCCACCCTCTTTGGGTCTATAAGCACAATGCCTGACAACCTTTCGTTAAGCATAAATAACTATCACTTAACGTTCTGCTGAAAAACGATTCCCATGAACCTGGGAACTTTTTTACCAAAGGATTGAGTGTTACATCATTATGCCCCCCCATACACACAATCGGGCCGCTGTAAGTTTGTACCTGAAATGCCATCCCTCATAGAGCTATACGCAATGCCAATAAGAAAATAAATCATAAGGTCTCTAAGCCAATGCAAGATTGGTTTGGAGACCTTATGTTTCAAATTGTGCTCTGGCAGCCGGCATATGCCAAGCAAGAAAGCCCTGTCAGCAGAAGTCCGCCGCCTTTTCCATCTTGGCCTTTATCTGCTCCGTGCACAGGTTGCCGAGACTGCCTATATGCGTGTGGTTCAGGCTTTGGGCGGTCAGCCCCGCGTGTCCGGCTTCTGATGTCGGGCTTCCGGCATTGCATCCTTCAGTTGTGCATCCGGAAGGCTTGTAATGGAAACGCCCTTCGTTAACCTCAATTCCCACGCTGCGGTAGGCATCTCTGAAAGGCATTCCGTTAAGCGTGCGCCTGTTCACTTCTTCCACGGTGAAAAGATGCTCATACAGAGACGAGTCAAGGATATCCTTTTTTATTATGATGTGCTGCAGCATGTAGTCTGCCATGAACAGACTCTTGTGCATCAGTTCAAGGGCAGGGAAAAGTATGTCCTTTAGCAGCTGGAAATCGCGGTGATACCCGTGAGGCATGTTGCTGCACAGCAGGCTGATTTCATTTTCAGTGGACATTATCCTGTTGCAGTTGCCACGCATTATCTCCCATACGTCAGGATTCTTCTTATGTGGCATGATGCTGGAGCCTGTGGTAAGCTCATCCGGGAATTTTATGAAACCATAATTCGGACACATGTACATGCAGCAGTCTGCCGCGAATTTGTTGAGCGTGAGCGCTATGGCTCCCATGGCTGAAGCGACGGCCCTTTCCGTCCTGCCGCGGCTCAGTTGTGCTGCGACTGCATTGTATTCCGGCTGTGCGAAACCGAGGAGTTCCGTGGTCATCATCCGGTCAAGCGGAAACGAACTTCCGTATCCCGCGGCAGAACCCAATGGGTTCATATCTGTCACGGCATATGCCCCGCGGAGAATGTACATGTCATCAGCAAGGGCCTCTGCATATGCGCCGAACCATAGCCCGAAAGATGAAGGCATGGCTATCTGTCCGTGCGTATAGCCCGGAAGCAGGACATCCTTGTATTTCTCGCTCAAGTCCTGCATTATCCTGAACAGGGACAGTACCTCTTCGCGTATCTTTCCGACCTCCTCTTTCAGGAATAGCTTGATATCTACAAGCACCTGGTCGTTGCGCGAACGGCCGGAATGTATCTTCTTGCCGATGTCGCCGAGCCTGCGTGTCAGCAGAAGCTCGATTTGTGAATGTATGTCCTCCACGTCGTCCTCCAGGATGAATGTTCCGGACTCTATTTCCTCAAGTATTCTGTCAAGTCCTTCCGTGAGGGTCGCCAGCTCGTCCCCGGACAGCAGTCCTATGGATTGCAGCATCCTGATGTGTGCCTTTGACCCGTTGGCGTCATGTCTGGCCAGCCTGAGGTCAAGAATGCGGTCGTTTCCTACCGTGAAATTTTCCACAAGGTCAGTTGCTTGTGTGCCTTTGCTCCATAAAGTGCTCATGATGAATTTGCTTCTTTTGTATTTTTTCTGTCCGTCTTCAGGCACGTCCGGCTATGCGTCCGAATGCCTTTATGAAATTTATATATCCTCTGATTCCTTCTTCAATCTCGCTGACAAGCACGAACTCGTCGGCCTTATGCGAGCGTGCCGAATCTCCGGGACCCATCTTTATTGCATCACATCCTATCCTCATCCAGTCTGAGGTCGTCGGGGATGAAAACGTTTCCGTTCCTGTCAAGGTCGCGGTCTCAAGCAGAGGAGAGCCTTCCCTTGTCGCGCTTGACCGGTTTTCCAAGTTGCGCGCGTTCAGCCTGCTTCTGCAGATGCTCTGCAGCTCATTGAGGATTTCTGCGTTGGAATATTCGTCAGTCGGCCTGATGTCTATGACAAAGCTGCATTTGTCCGGTATGACGTTATGGGCGGTTCCTGCATTTATCTGGGTTACATTCAGGTTTACCATTCCCATCATGCGTGAGACCTTTCCGAATGCATGTCCGCGTATCTTGGCAATGTCTTCCATTGCGATATAAATCGCGTTTACTCCCTCATTTCTTGCCGCATGTCCGCTTGCACCATATGCACATGCGTCTATTACGAGGAGGCCTCTTTCGGATGTGGCTGCTTTCATCCGTGTCGGTTCACCTACTATGGCATGTCTGATGTGACTAAGTCTCTTTTGCCATAGGCTGCGCATCCCGCCTTGTCCGGACCTCTCTTCTTCGCATGTAAGCGCAAGAGTCAGATTGATTTTTTCTTGGCATTCCGGCTGCTTCCGTGAGCTTTCTGCAAAATATATGAATGCCGCAATCATCGCTACTGCTGATGCGCCGTCGTCATTGCTGCCGAGTCCGGCCACGACCTCTTCGGGCTGCAGCTCCATGCCTGTCATTGCGCTGATTCTCTTTGCCGCTTCTGTCCGGTCCGGAATGTACGGGTCGAAACTGTATTCCGGTGCCGGTGCTACAGTGTCGATGTGGGCACAGAGCATCAAAGCGGGAGCGGACGGATCTGTAATGTGCTCCGATACAATGTTGTTGCCTATGCGCTTATGCCGGATGCCCTTGCTGTTCAGCCACGCGCTGATATGTGAACATACTTCCTGCTCACAGAATGATACCGACTTTATGGCAATCATATCCCTGAGCAGCGCCGTGGCTGAGGCTGTCATGCCTTTGATTTCGTCAGTGCAGTTCATCCGTACTGGTTTTTGCGTGTCCTGTAAGCACCGTCCCGATGTTGCCGAGAAGATTTCTTGCATGTTTGATTGTCACTCTGGATACTCCGGAACTGATGGCTTTGAATGCTCCTGACAGCTTCGGTATCATGCCGTCCGCTATCTTTCCCTCAGCACGAAGCCGGCAGAACATCTCGTTGTCCATTTCCGTGATTATGCTTGAATCATCGTCACGGTCGTAAAGCACACCGTCTTTCTCAAAACAGAATGTCAGTTCCACTTCATCATGTACGGAGTCCTCCGCAGTGCCATGTCCGGCCAGGGCCATGGCAACGGAAGACGCTATTGTGTCCGCATTGGTATTCAGCAGATTGCCGTTCCCGTCATGATTTATGGCGCACAATACCGGCACGATGCCTGCTCCGATAAGCATATGTAGGAAACCTGCATTCACGCCTGACGCATCAACATCACCGACATATCCGTAATCAACCATTCTGAATTCATCCGGGCCTGGGCTTGCTGCATTTTCCGGCAGTGCGGCAGCCGCTACTTTTATCGGTGGACGTTTCCTTGCGCAGATTGCATTGCCGTCAGCACCGCTAAGTCCTGCCGCATTGCATCCTTCAGCCTGAAGAAGAGCCACGATGTGCTTGCTGCACCAGCCTGCATAGGCCATTGTAACTACCTGAAGCGTCTGTGCGTCAGTCACCCGCCGTCCTTCAATCATGACCGGAGTCATCCCGAGGTCTTTCTGCAGCCGGCTTGCCATGACGCCTCCGCCATGCACCAGCACTTTCTGGCCTGGCATTGAGGCAAAGTCTTTCACGAACGCACGGAGCATTTCCGGGTTTTCGACAACATTGCCTCCTATTTTGACTACATGTATCATTGCTGTACTACTGAATTAAAGCTCCTTGAGAATCTCTTTCAGCACCGCCTGTGCAGACACGACCCTGTTGGCGGCTTCCGGTATGACTATTGACTGCGGGCTTTCAATCACTTCGTCAGCCACTATCATGTTTCTGCGCACAGGCAGGCAGTGCATGAAGAACGCATTGTCCGTAAGAGCCATCTTCCGGGCATCTACTGTCCAGTTTCTGTCCGTGCTGAGAACCTTTCCATAATTTTCCCCCTCATATGCCGACCAGTTTTTCGCATATATGAAATCCGCTCCCTCGAATGCCTTTTCCTGGTCATATTCCACATGGGCCTTGCCGACGAATGCCGGGTCCAGCTCATATCCCTCCGGATGAGTTATGACGAAATCATATCCAGCCCAATTCATTCCCTCCGCAAATGAGTTCGGCACTGCCTGCGGGAGAGCCTTCGGGTGCGGAGCCCATGTCAGCACCACTTTGAGCCTGTCCTTTTTCTTGAACTCTTCTATAGTTATAAGGTCAGCGAAAGTCTGGAGAGGATGCCTGGTGGCTGCTTCCATGCTGAAAACCGGCTTGCCTGAATATCTTATGAACTGGTTGAGGATGATTTCTGCGTAGTCTCCGTCCCTGTCCGTTAGATTGGCGAACGCGCGCACTCCTATTATGTCGCAGTAGCATCCCATTACAGGAATTGCCTCAAGGAGGTGTTCCGGCTTGTCCCCGTCCATTATGACGCCCCGCTCTGTCTCAAGCTTCCATGCTCCCTGGTTCACGTCCAGGACGATTACGTTCATGCCGAGGTTCATCGCTGCTTTCTGGGTGCTTAGCCTTGTACGCAGGCTTGAATTGAAGAATATCATCAGCAGAGTCCTGTTCCTGCCGAGCTCCTGGTCCGCAAACGGGTTCTGCTTTACGTATCTTGCCGCTTCGAGTGCCTTTGAAAGGTCTCCGAACTGGGTTATTGATGTGAAATGTCTCATAATACAAATTTAATTCTTATTTTTGCCGCCCTTTAACCGCGGCCGCCTCTTGTGTGCGGCTGCCTTTTGACTGACATTCAATGCCGACAAAAAAACAGCAGCGTACCGGGCATCTTGCCCTTTTAGGTTCAAATGTTATATGGGGCGTCATGGCCCCGGTGTCCAAATTCGTCCTCGCGGGCGGAATAATCTCCTCGGCTCTCCTGACCGATTTGCGTATACTTGCCGGCACTGTCCTGTTCTGGATTGCCTCCATGTTCACAAAGCGGGAGAAAGTTGACAGGAAAGACTATATCAAACTTTTCGGTGCGGCTTTGTTTTCCACAACGCTCAACCAGATATGCTATGTCAAGGGCGTTTCCCTCACTTCTCCGGTAGATGCCACAATCTGCACATCTACTCTTCCCATCTGGACCATGCTCATGGCAGCTGCCTGGCTCCGTGAACCTGTCACCGGAAAGAAAGCTGGCGGAGTGCTGCTTGGCCTTTGCGGTGCCCTCATACTTGTACTTTTCGGTGTGCATTCTGCTTCTGGCGGCACTTCCAATCTCTGGGGTGACATCCTTTGCCTGCTTTCACAGGTCTGCTACGGAGTGTATCTCGTGTTTTTCCAGGACATAATCCGGAAATATTCGCCTGTCACCCTCATGAAGTGGAAATATACCTTTGCGGCGATGATGCTCCTGCCGTTCTCTTTCCGGGACTTTTCCGGTGTGCAGTGGGCCTCGCTTCCTTTGGAGCAGTGGGCCGGCCTGGGCTATGTGCTGCTTTTCGGTACATTCCTGAGCTATCTCATGGTGCCGCTCGGACAGAAATATCTGCGTCCTACGCTTGTTGCCATGTACAATTATCTCCAGCCTGTGGCAGCGGCCGCCGTGGCGATAATGTGGGGACTTGACACGTTCAGCATTGTCAAAGTAGTTGCAGTTGCCCTGATTTTTGCCGGAGTGCTTCTTGTCAACAGGAGCAAGGCGGCAGAAAGCCGGTAAACGCAGGTATCTTGTCAGGAATCCTCTTCTTAAGCCTGGCCGGTGAGTTCCTTCCAGGCTTTCACGAAGGTTTCTGCAGTGTCCTGCGAAATCGTCAGTGATGGAAGGAGCCTGATTACGGATGCTCCGGCCGCTCCCGTGAAGAAATGTCTTTCAAACAGAAGCCTGTCCCGCAGGCCTGCAAATCCCTCATTCAGCTCAAGTCCTATCATAAGTCCCTTGCCTCTGTACTCCCTAATGGCCTTGTCTCCCTCGAATGCCTTGCGGAAATATTCTCCTGTTCTTGCAGCATTCTCTACAAGGTGCTCATTCTCAATGATGTCAAGTACGGCCAGTGCAGCCGTGCATGCAAGATGATTCCCTCCGAACGTGGTGCCGAGCATCCCGTATTCCGCTTTTACTGCCGGGCTGAAAAGGACTCCTCCTATCGGGAAACCGTTTGCCATTCCTTTGGCTGTCGTTATGATGTCGGCCCTGACTCCATGATGCTGGTGGGCGAAGAATTTTCCTGTGCGTCCATATCCCGACTGGATCTCGTCAAGGACAAGCAGGCAGCCGTATTTGTCACAAAGGGAGCGCAGGCCGTGCAGAAAATCCGAGCTTGGCTCATATATCCCGGCCACTCCCTGTATGCCTTCTATTATTACGGCGGCGAAATCTCCCTTTGACAATTCCTTTCCGGCAGCTTCGAGGTCATTCAGCTCTGAAAACACCACATTCCCTGTCCTGTTGAAAGGGGACTGTATCTTGGGGTTGTCAGTGGCTGCGACTGCTCCGGAGGTTCTTCCGTGGAAAGCTTTCCTGAATGCGAGCACCTTGCTTTTCCCTGTGTGGAATGATGCCGTCTTGAGCGCATTTTCATTCGCTTCCGCCCCGCTGTTGCAGAGGAAAAGCGAATAGTCCTCATATCCGCATACTTTCCCGAGCTTTTCAGCAAGCTCTTTCTGCAGGGAATTCTGCACGGCGTTGGAATAGAAGCCAAGCTTGCCGAGCTGATTTGTGAGCATGCCCACATAGTGAGGGTGGCAATGTCCCACGGAAATTACCGCATGCCCTCCGTACATGTCCGTGTACTCGATGCCGTCCTTGTCCCAGAGTTTGGTGTCAAGTCCCCTGACCGGCTCGATATCCCACAATTTATATACTTCGAAAAGATTCATCTTTACTGTTTGTTTTTAATATACGGTGTCCAGTGTCAGAATGCGGATGGCTTGAGTTTCAGCCCGCATGCCTCATCCAGCCCGAACATAAGGTTCATGTTCTGCACAGCCTGTCCTGCCGCGCCTTTTATAAGGTTGTCTATGATTGAGCTTATATGGACATATCCGTCATGAAGCTCCACATGGAGAAGTGCCTTGTTGGTGTTGACCACTTCTTTGAGCGAAATGTTCTCCCGGCTGTGGAATACGAATGGCGATGCCGCATAATACTCTTCATAAATCTGCCTGTAGCTGTTTTCGGACAGTCCCTCTTTCGCCTTTGTATATACGCTTGCGAATATGCCGCGTGTGAAATCTCCTCTCATGGGCACGAAATTGACACGTGGCTCAATCCCGTTGCCGGACTCATGTGCAAGACTTTTCTTTATTTCGGCCAAGTGCTGGTGCGTGAACAGCTTATATATGGACATGTTGCCGCTCCTGTAGCTGAAATGCGTGGTCTCTCCAGGCTTTTTTCCTGCTCCCGTAGAACCTGTGACGGCCGTAACATGGATTTCGTCCTCAATCAGCCCGGCCTTTGCCAGGGGGAGCAAGGCAAGCTGTATGGCAGTTGCAAAGCATCCCGGATTGGCTATGTCGTGAGCCTTGCGTATTTCCTCCTTTGCACTTTCGCACAGTCCGTATATGAAATTCCTTCCTGCGTATTCGCCGTCCAGCCTGAAATCGTTGCCGAGGTCAATTATCCTGCAGTTACCGCTTATGTCATGGTTGTCAACGAATTGCCTTGAAATTCCGTGCCCGAGGCAGAGGAACAGCACATCCGGGTCATTCAGCTCTTTACCGAAGCACAGGTCAGTCTCCCCGAGAAGGTCACGGTGTACCTGTGACACAGCCGTGCCTTCTGATGATGTAGTCGTGGCCGCCACAATCTCAACTTCAGGATGGTTGAGAAGGATGCGGAAAAGCTCTCCTCCGGTATATCCTGTACCTCCTGCTATTGCGACCCTTATTTTTTTGCTTGTATTCATTTTTTTTCTGCCGGGATTATTCTTCGCTGCCTGCCTCTGCGCTTCCGTTTACGCTGTAATATATTTTCAGAGGGTTTGCTATGACCTTTGTGAATCCGATTACGTCGCGTCCTGTGTAAGAGTTGTTTATCTCTCCGTAGGCGCCGAATTTTGAACTCATGAGGTCATGCTTGCTCTTGCATCCGAGCACAGAGAAGTGGTATGGTATGAGCGCAATCTCCACATCACCTGTCACATGCTCTTCCATGCTTTCCATCATGGCTTCCATGTCTCTCATAACCGGGTCAAGATACATTGCCTCATGCATCTGCTGGCCGTACCATCCGGCAATCTGCTCTTTCCAATAAAGTTGGCCCTTTGTGAGCACATGCTTCTCGAGAAGATGATGTGCCTTGATGATAATCATCGGGGCTGCGGCCTCGAAGCCTACGCGTCCCTTTATCCCTATGATGGTGTCGCCGATGTGGATGTCGCGTCCTATCCCGAACGGAGCCGCTGCATCGCGCACAGCCTTTATCACCTCAACAGGGCTCATCTGCACGCCGTTGAATGAGGTCGGCTCTCCTTTCGTGAATCCGATTCTGATGTGCTCCGGCTCTGTCTTTGTGACTTTTGTAGGATAGGCCTCCTCGGGAAGATAACCGTCTGACGACAAGGTCTCCACGCCTCCGATGCTTGTGCCCCAAAGGCCCTGGTTGATTGAATATTTCGCCTTTTCCCATGAGAAATCAAAGCCGTGCTTCTGCAGGTAATCTATTTCATATTGGCGTGTGAACCCGAATTCCCTTACCGGCGCGATGATTTCCACCTCAGGTGCGAGAATCTCGAACACTATGTCAAAGCGCACCTGGTCGTTTCCTGCTCCGGTGCTTCCGTGTGCCACATAATCCGCTCCGATTTCCTTGACATGCTTAAGCACTTCCAATGCCTGGAACACTCTCTCTGAACTTACCGAGAGGGGATAGGTGGCATTTTTGAGGATGTTCCCGTAAATCAGGTACCTGACACCTTTCTTATAATAGGTCTCTACGGCATTCACGGTCTTGTGAGATGCCGCTCCGAGTGAGAGCGCCCTTTCTTCGATTGCTTTTTCCTCTTCCGCAGAGAACCCTCCGGTATTCACCATTACCGTATGGACTTCGAGTCCTCTTTCGTTTTTGAGATATGGGACACAGAATGATGTGTCAAGTCCGCCGCTGAAGGCGAGTACTGCTTTTTTGCTCATTTGTATTTTTTTTTTATTGTTTCTGTGTTGTGTATGCATTGCCTGTTTCTGCCTTAGGGATGGCTTTCTCCGCAAGGTCCGGTATTGCCGGGTCAAAAACCTGTATATGCTCTGCCGGATCATAAAGCAGGCCTGTGCAGAGGCACATCTTGAAATTGTTGGCTTCCAATATAGGCCAGTTGCGGCAGCCCTGGCATCCTTTCCAAAATTCCGGGTCATCTGTAAGGGCGGAGAACGGAACGGGCCTGAATCCTATCTCGTAATTCATTTTCATGACTGCCGCTCCTGTGGTGATGCTGAAAATCTTGGCTTCGGGAAACAATTCCCGTGACAGACGGAATATGCGCCGCTTGATGCGCATGGCAAGTCCCAGTCCCCTGAACGCGTGTGAAACTATAAGGCCGGAATTGGCCACATATCTTTTGCCTCCCCATGACTCTATATACGAAAATCCCGCGAAGCGGCCGTCTTCGGCAATCGCTATGACCGCTTTCCCTGCAGCCATCTTTTCAATTACATATTCAGGAGTCCTTCTTGCGATTCCCGTCCCTCTTTCCCGGGCCGAGATGAATACTTCTTCGCAGATTTCGTCTGCGTACACTGCGTGGCTTTCATCAGCCACCATTACGTCTATGTGCATAATGCTGCCTAAAAAATTGTAGTGATGTGCCTGAATCCGTTTTCAGCGGATTCTTGCGTGTTGTCAAAAAATATTTTTACGGATTGCCCTCAGTTGAGGGAGTCGATAGGTGTCCTAACGGCAAGACAAACCGAGATTGTCAATTGCAATTGGGAGGGAAGCGCTTCGAAAGCCCCTCCTAGAGTCGGACTAATGTATAGGCAACTACAGCGTGGCGCAGAACGTGCCACGAAAGGTAATTGAATATGTTGCCTCTTTTTTCCATAACGGCCGCAAAGATAAATAAATTTCTTAACTTTGGCGAAATTTTGTTGAATTTTCAATCTGTCGTCAGGAGTGGCAAAAAAGAAGAAAAATACTGGGGCTGGAATTGACCCTGAATATCTGAAGAGACAGAAAGAGGCTCTCGTCCGCCGTCACAGGCAGGTAATCTATCTCAATGACAGCGAGATGGCAGCAATAAGACAATATTGTGACAAGTTCCGCGTGTCTGCCAAGACTGTGCTTTTCCGTGAGGCCATTATGGAAAAAGTGCTGTCGGAGCTTGATGACAATCATCCTACATTATTCTGACCTGCTGTCCTGCCGGCCGGAAATCAGTTGAGAGGCCCCCATGTTTGCTGCCCTTGAATGGGAATGTCCCAGGATTACATGAAATTATACATTATATAATATATGAAAAGAACAATAATCGCGCTGGCCCTGTCGCTTTCCTGCTTTGCTGCCATGGCACAGGAAAATACGGCCACCAGGCCATCCCAGCAGAAAGAAATTATGGCAGAAGATTATCAGATTGTGAAAGATGAGATTGTGGACGGTGTAAGGTATGTTACTGCAATCCCGAGCCAGAAAGTATGCTCAAGGCAGATAGACATCGTCATAAGCGACGGAATCGTCCGTAGCGTCACCTATACGCGCGGATGTGAAGGCAATGCCAAGGGCATAGGTGCACTCATAAAAGGCATGCCGGTCAATGAGGTCATAAGCCGCCTTGAAGGCATCACGTGCGGCAAGAGGGGAACTTCATGTCCGGACCAGCTTGCACGTGTGCTCAAGGCTTTGGGCTATTGATTTTTGACAGTGCCGCTACTGTCTTGATTGCTTTTCTGCCTCCATGGCGGCATTGAAGCAGTGGCGGCACAAAGGTTCATATATGTCCTTTTCCCCGAGTACCACGAGACTTTCACTGTCTGAAAGCCTGTGTGAATGGTTGGCCGGGCTTCCGCATTTCACGCATATCGCATGCACTTTCTGTATGTCCTCGGCTACCGACATGAGTGCCGGCATCGGACCGAAAGGCTTGCCCATGAAGTCCGTGTCAAGTCCTGCGATAATGACCCTTACGCCCCTGTTTGCAAGTGTCTGCACGACTTCCACTATGGTGTCGTCAAAGAACTGGGCTTCGTCGATGCCTACGACTTCCACATCGCTGGAAAGCAGGAGCATGCTGGCCGGAGAGTCAATCGGTGTGGAAGGAATGCTGTGTGAGTCATGTGATACCACTTCATCTTCTGAATATCTGACATCGATGCATGGCTTGTATATCTCTACTTTCTGCTTTGCGAATTGTGCCCTCTTCATCCTTCTGATGAGTTCCTCTGTCTTTCCTGAAAACATTGAGCCGCATATGACTTCAATGGAGCCTGCTTTTTTTGCGATTTCTAAAAACATTTCCTTACTTTTGTAGGTTAATACCGGTCAGTTTCTGGTCCCCTTTGTTTTTTGGGGGTGCAAATATAGCAAAAGTCGAGAGCAGAAGCAACGCTTGCTTTGATTATGCCGAGACCAAGCGTATATA
>DBLW01000078.1 GCA_002298075.1 Bacteroidales bacterium UBA714
AGTTATAATTCATCGAACTCACATTAACATATGAAACCAAATCTTTTCCAAAGAAAGACAATACTGCAATATAATCAAATATATCCCTCACAATCAAGATGACAGCAGCTTATGCCAAAGCAATCCTGTCAAGTTAAAGAATAAGGTCTTACATTGTGCCCGGACATTCCGGATTGCAAAAAAGCCCGGCCCTAAAGTCATCAGACTTCAGGCCGGGCCAGTTTAAAAAGCATTCACGAACTGGCGTCAGTTCTTGAAATTCACATTATCGGTCCAGGAGTTTACCATTCCCCATGGACATACCGCGTTATGGCCGTTTCCTGTTATGTCCTCGAATATTACCTCGGACTCATTCGGCACTCCTCCTTCATCCACGTTTATGTTCTTATCCAAAGGCCAATATCCGATGAGGTTCGGGTTCTGAGGATTCACAGAGAAATACATGTTGTCAGTGATTTCCTTAGGGGTCCTCGCCACCTTCCACAGCTTCACCTGACCCATTGAGCAATTGTTCACGAACCACATGTTTCCGCTGGAAATCATCTGGAACTGGTCAATCTTGCACTTTCCGTCAGAAGGATAGGTCACGCCGGCCTCCTTAATCTTGACGCCGTCACGGTAGATTGCAACCTTCGAATCGGCTTTCGTGCACACGATGGCAACATGATACCACCTGTCCGCCTCCCAGTCCCTATCTGTAGAAATGTCATTATTTCCCATAATCTTGGCCTGAAGGTAGTTGAAAGGACGGTTGGCATCTCCAAACCTGACATAGATCTCGCACCCCTTGTCAGAGTTTCCTGAAGTGAAGAGGGCCTGGTTGTTTTTGCGGAATCCGTCCATCTTAACCCAGGTCTCGATAGTCCAGTCCTCCACTTCAATCCCCCACTCAGAAGTCGGTTCAGCAAGAATAGGAGATGAACTTGAAGGCCTCATAGTAGGCACGGTTACAGAAAGCGGAATCGTCAACACATACACGAATTTGCTCTGTACAGAGGAAACCGGAATGTCAGAAGCTGAAGAAGATGCAATACGTACAGGTACCGCATAAGTTGCGCCATCTGATTCAAACGAAGATACGTGAAGGTTGTATGTCACGCCCACCTCGCCTTTAGGGATGGTAATCTTCCCTTCAGACGGAAGCGCACTTTCCGGAACCGGAAGATAATCAGTGCCGTTCAGGCTATTGAACTCGTCAATTTGGGCAGGGTCAAAAACAATCTGCACCTCCACATCCTGCTCGGCCTTCTGTGCAAGCCTCACAAGCATGGGCAAATCGACAGAAGCACCTTCAAGAGTCACCATCTGGGACTTTTCGCCACCGGCTGCCGCATCAAAATAGATAATATTGCCTTTCGGACTATATTCAGCATTCTCACAGCCAGCAAGAAGCATTGCGGCAGCTGCCGCAGCAATAAATGCTATACGTTTCATTGTCATAAAAATATTCATATTAATTCATTCCGGTGGTTACTCGGCCTGTCGCCTTTCACGCCAGATGCGATACATGTTCGTTATTCCCTGGTCGAGGAATCTCCACTTGCCTCCTACATAGTCGAATCCTACACGGTAGAGGCCGCATCCTCCGATCTGCTGGTCAAGAGCCCCTCCGCCATATGTACCGCGGTAGATGAAATTTGACATATCCAGGAATCCGCCGCCGGATGACGCATAAGACTCAAAATTCTCAGTGAGAATAGTCCTTTTAACCGCATCCTCCGCAGTCATCAAGCCATTGGCAATTGACGGTCCGCAGTCGGTGATGACATTGCTGACCCTGTTCTGCAATCCGCCTCCTCCATAGGCCTGAAGAATAAAGTAGTCAAAACAGTAGTGCAGCCAATCATCTCCCATACCATAATTCCAGCCTATGTCACCGTCAATGATGAGCAAAAGCTGCTTCTCAGGCATAGGACGGCCTCCACGGTCACGGTTAGGATTCATAGCTTCACGCCCGAACCAATACGAAAGTTCTTCCACAAATATCCTCTGCTGTACACGGTTGTAGTAGAATGGCGTGTATTCCCTTCCACCTGGAGCGTCCATTCCAAGGGCAGGCTCGTAATCCCAATCGTATCCGTCATAACCTGCCTCAATACAAGCATTGTAGAGATCTTCCACATACCGCCTGATGGCCGGCCTTGCCAATTCTTCATCGTTTGTATTCACCTCATACGATGATTTGCCCAAATAGATATAATTGCCGTTCTCATCATACCAGTGAGGGAATCTGCTCTTCGGCAGTCCTTCTCCCGGAAATCTTGAGAAGAACGTCACCACCACCTTGGTTCCCTTTATTTTCTGCATGACTTCCATGTCGTACTTTCTTGCAGGAGACAAGTCAAACTTTGAAGTGTCCGCTCCGTGCAGGCCCCAGTTTGAGGCTATTGTCACAGAATCAGGAAGAGCCCTGAGGCTCTCTGAACCTGTATTGGACGCGCCGCTCCAGCTGTCAAACCACACGAAAGTCTGCGGCAGGTCAGGAATCTGCTTCCATTCGCGCAAAGACTTGAAATATTCCTCATTCTCCGGCGAGATGGCACTGCTGTCATAATCCTGGTCATAACCTTTTACAGGCTTAGGCTCCAGCCAATCGCTACAAGCAGCCACCGCACAAAAAGCACAAGAAATGCCAATGATTTTTGCTATTTTATAAATCATGATTTTCAAAATGTTTATTTATTAGTTCTTTTTTGCCCAGTCAAGATCCTTTGAGAACCAGTCCTGGCCGCCGAAATATTTTGCTACGGCGCTCTCGCAGTTCACCGGATTCTGGGAATACTCCTGGTCAGGATATTTCAGACGGCGCATTCCACGCTCCAGGGTCACGCCCTCAGAACCTGCAAGGCTGCAAGTCGGGATGAGTTCAGGATAGCCAGTGCGGCGGAAATCGCTCCAAGACTCAAGACCGAAAGGATAATTGGCAATATACTTCTGGGTGAGAATCTGCTTGAGGTGCCCCTCCTGCGTGCTCTCGCTGCTCCATGCCACACCCGGAACGGAAGTGAGAGTGTAATTGTTGGACGTATTGTAACTATCAGTATAAGCGAATGAGCCTCCCGGATGTGACATATAGTTTCCTGCTGCAACGCCCCACTGTCCCATGGAAGTCTCGATGGCCTTGTTATAATATGTCTCGGCATCTCCCGCGATATAGTTCTTGAGCGCGGCCTCCGCCATCAGGAACCATGACTCAGCTGCATAGAACACAGGCATAGGAGTATCCTGAACAGCACCAGGCTTTGAATATCTTGCACTCGCACCGCCAATCTGCCCCGGCATATAGCCAATCCTCAAGCCGTTGTACGCACCTCCGGTCGTACGGGTAAAGTATTTTGCAAGACGAGGGTCATTGTAACCGTTCATATATGTTGTGATGGAAGCATTGATGCAGAGGTCACCCCAAGACACCGCCGCCTTATAGACAGGGTTGTCATTCGTCGGCAATGTAGGATTGTCCGCATTGTCCAGCAACATTCCGCTGAGCATTGCCTCCTGCATCGCAGTCTTGGCCAGGTCCTCATTCATTGAGCTGATCCTCATGGCAATGCGGAACTTCAGCGAGTTAGCATACTTAAGCCATTTTGAGAAATCACCCTTGAACATTATGTCATACTCTGCAAGGGCCGGAGAAGGCGTATTGCCATAACTCTCAAGCGAGGCGATGACAGAAGAGATATCCTCGAGAAGTTTCGGATAAAGCTCATCAAGGGCGTCATATTCCACCTCAAAGGCACCTGAGCCGACCTTTGAATAAGGAATCGGGCCATAAGTGTCAGCTACCCTATGCATAATAGCAACTTTGAGCACATTGGAGACCACATAAACGGCTCCTTCTCCCCCTGTCTCCTCCACTACTCTGAAATAGTTGGAATAGAACGGTGACATGAAGTCGATATAAGGGCCGCGGTACATTGTCTCCTGCGGGTTCCAGTTGGCAACCTGATGTCCGTTTCCTCCGTGGTTGTTGAACATGTTCGGAGCCGAATAGTATCCTCCGAGCTGCCCGTAAACCAGCTGGTCTGTCATCTGCGAATTGTTCTCCTGCTGCGGCTGAAGCAGATAAATCATCGCAGGCAAAAGTGTTCCTACCTTCTCCACGGAGCTCATGTTGTCCGGATCAAGGTCAGTAGGATGAATATTTATATTCTCGAAGTTCTTGGTACAGGACACAGCAATGAGCGAACCTGCCGCCACAACAGCAAGAATGTTTTTTATTGTAATCTTGTTTATCATTTCGTTCCTGTTTTAGAAGTTGAGTTTTACATTGAAACCGAAGCTTCTCAGACTTGGTGTCATGAAAAGGTCCACACCCGTATAGAAAGTGGATGAGGCAGAAGATACAAGCTCAGGATCAAAAGGAGCCTTGCAGTATATCATCCAAAGGTTGTTGGCGACAAGACCTACAGTGATGTCGCAGACATTCTTCAGATATTTCCTGTTGATGGTGTACTCGAGGCTGAGTTCCTGCAGGCGGACGTTAGTAGCGTCATAGACATAGTAGTCAGCCTCTCCGCCGCTTGCACCGATTACCTTAAGGTAGTCATATGCAGACACCATGGTTCCGTTCATCTGTACACCTCCCAGTTCCCTGAGCTGCGCACTGCGCTCAGATACTCCGTGGTAGTCCATATATGCCTGAGTCTGTGAAACCACATTGCCGCCGATACGGGCAGTGAAGAGGAAGTTCAGGCGTATGCCGTCCCATGAAAGAGAGTTGCGCCATCCGAGATTGGCCTTTGGAAGCAGAGAGCCTACTTTCCTGTACTCAGTGTTTTCCATAGAAGGCACACCATCAATCACTTCAATCATTCCGTAACGGTCACGTTTCCAGTCCCTGTTTACATAAATGTCACCCATTGTACCGTCCTTAACCAAACGCACTGTAGGGCCTCCAAGGTTGGCTTTTTCAACAGCAGGAAGAGAAATGAGCTCGCCATCCACAGGATTCCTGACTCCGTCCACAAGGCTTACAATCTTGTTCCTGTTCATGGAAGCAGTCAGATTTGATGACCACGCGAATTTGCCCCATTTGTTATCATATCCAAGGGCAGCCTCGATACCTGAGTTCTGGATATTTCCGGCCTGCACAGGGACAGCCCTGTATCCTGAGCCTCCGGAAAGCGGAGCCTCAAAAGTCTGGTTCATGGTATTGGAATGATAATAAGTCAAATCCAGGCTGAGGGTATTGTCGATGAACTTCAGGTTGAGACCGGCCTCATATGACTGGGTGAGCTCAGGCTTGAGATCAAAGTTCGGATAGAGATCTCTCACCTTGAAATAATTGTTCTGAGGGTCATACTCATACCTAACCTTTGTCATGTGAGGGTCGTAGGAGTTACCCACTGACGTGTATGAGAAACGTGCCTTGAGGAAGCTGAACCACTTCGGCATGGTGAACATCTCATGGAAAAGAGCGGAGACTCCGACTGAAGGATAGACAAAAGGCTTTTTGCCGTAAGAAGAGAATGCAAGGGCCGAATCCCAGTCCGCACGAACTGTTCCGTTGAGGAAGAGGTAGCTCTTCCATCCGAGCTCGACATTGGCGAAGACAGACTGTGTCTGACGTCTCATACCATCCCTGTCCACCTTATAGTAACCGCTTCCGACTATGTTCTCGACAGAGAAGAAGTTGGTAACGTCCCTCAAATCACCTTCAGTCTCGCTCATCTCCACTCTCGTGTCCTTGATTGAGCCTCCGACATTGGCGATAAGACTGAATCCTCCCCAAGTCTTATTTACATTGGCAATAGCATCCGCATATGTCTGACGGTCGAAGTTCACCCTCTCGAGATAGCGTCCCTTAGGACCTGCAAGAATGGCATTTGTTCCAGCATGCATCTTCTTGGTGTACTTGTTGTCCGAGTTGTCGATACTTGCACGGCCCTGGATGTTGAGCCAGTCCGTGATCTTGTACTGAAGGCTTGCGGAGAGCTTGTACCTGCGCTTGACATTCTCGCGGTTCATGCGGTACATCGTCCAATACGGGTTGTTGTCGGCCAGATTGATGCCGTCGCTTATGGTCTTTGGCCAATACTGGTCATTGCGCTCAAGAGACGGGTCCCATCTTTCGTAAACCTCGATGTCAGCGAAGTCCTCGCCCCTCGGGAAAAGGTAGAGGGCAGTGAGAGGGTTGTAGTACGTTCCGGAAGACACCATGTTCTTGTCATTCTGCAAGATATAGTTCGCGCTCACGTCAAGGAGGAACTTGTCATTGAGGAATGATGTAGTGTTGCGGAAGTTGAAGTTGTAACGGTTGTAATCGTTGTTCGGAAGGATGCCCGCAGCATTAGTGGCTGCAACTGAAATGTAAGCCTGGTTCTTTTCCGTTCCCGTAGAAAGCGACAGAGTGTTCGTCACTGTGCTTCCGGTGTTGAAGAAGTTCTCAGGATTGTACGCGTAGGCATTTGGCTGGCTCCACATATTCTTGTCTGTCGGAGAGCTCGCATACTTGTTCTGGAAGCGAGGCATCATCAGCGGGTCGCTGAACATGGTGTTGTTGCTGTATGTCAGCGATGTCTTTCCTGCCTTTCCTTTTTTAGTTGTGATGAGCACGACTCCGTTCGCACCTTCATAACCGTAAAGAGCCGCAGCTGAAGGGCCGGTAAGAAGGGAAATGCTCTCGATGTCGTCAGGGTTGATGTCAGCTGACGCCTGTGAACCAGGCTGGTCTGTCATGGCTCCGTCACCTCCCTTGGTTGCAGGGTTGTACATAGGAACACCATCAATCACATAGAGGGCGTTGTTGTTCTGGGTAATGGACTTGGCACCGCGCATCACGACCTTCACTGCTCCTCCGGGACCGGAAGAACTGTTGTTGATCTGCACGCCGGCAGCCTTTCCGGCAAGAGCATTCATGAAGTTGGTGCTCTTGACAGTCTGCAGTTCCTCACCGCTGACCTGCTGCACGTTATATGTCAGTGCTTTTTCTGATCTCTTGATACCGAGAGCCGTGACCACGACTTCATCCAGAAATTCGGAAGAGACCTCAAGGGTGGCATTAAGAGTCGGCTGTCCGTCATAGACAATCTCAACATCATTATAACCCAGGAGAGAGAAGACTATGATGTCTCCTTTCTTAACTCCGGAAAGGGCATATTCACCGTCCAGACCGGTGGATACTCCGCCCGTGCTTCCCTTGACCATGACCGCGGCGCCGACAAGCGGTCCCTGGTCGTCAGATACTATACCGCTGATACCCCCCCCCGATACAGGGGACTGCGCATAAGCGACTGGCACCAGCACATTCAACGCTGCCAGAGCCAATATGGCGAGACAGCATTTGAACAATGAAGATTTCATTGTTTTTACCATAAATAAAATTAATAAAGTTGTTAATAGTTGGGAACAGCCTGCTTTCATTCAGACACACGATGCCTGACAAATTTCAAGCGTTCCTAATACAAAATTAATGATTCTTCATAATATTGCAACATAAAAAGCATATTTTTAAAAGGTTTTAGCATGAAACCGGCCATTCCTAAACTTACAATACATAAGGTTTCATTTGCAGGGTAGCCTCCGATTCTTTAAGCTCCGCATCTCCAGTTTTTCCCGATGCGCAAGGAGGAATTTGCTTTTTGCAATGGAATGGAGCGCCATGATTATTGACACATTGCTGCAATACGACTCCCCTATCCTGGGGAACTGCATTCCCATGAAAACACTGATAGCAAGCCCATTACGCGCCACGAACAGCATAGTACTTTTATAACACGTCCAGCAAGACGCGATGGAAAATGGGAAAAGATACAATGGCAGATGATACAATGGCAGATGATACAATGGGAAAATGATACAACGGCAAATGATACAACGGCAAAAGATACATGGCAAAACGGTTTAAATATCGGGCAAATCTTAAACCGAATTGCTTTTTTGAAGCATTCCGTAAAAATTCGGCGCGTTTTTTAAACCGTTTCCTGATAAATGGGACCAGTTAGGTATAAAATGGCGTTGGCTCAATGCAAAATTGACCTTCATGCCAACTTTTGTCATGGCCAGGAAAAGAGTTGCATCTACAATCTCATCAACAGTTGAAATAAGATTCTGCAATTTCTCCGCGTTTCCTATTTTATGCTATTCTTATATTGTACAACTTTTCTTTTATATCATCTATTGCATCTCTCAGATTGCCAGTTTGTATTGGTGAAAACATTATTTGTTTTGTCGCAACCTCAGAACCGATAAGATGCCCTGCATACTTGGAGAACTCCTTATTTTTCTGCTCTTTTGGAGAGTTCTCAAGATAGACCCCATACACAACCGAAGGATGAACCGCCAATTCTTCTGACAACCTCTTAATTCTGTATGGTGAAACGATAACTTTAGCCAAATGTCTTGACACTTCATAAGGTACGAGCATCCTGCAGGCGAACAAATCGGCCTGTTCCTCATTGAAAAACAATGACATTTCACTTTCTGAACTGATGTGGTATATTGCCCTTTCAAGCATTTGCCTATCGTTGATTATATGATATAGCTCATGAAACAATGTCATCCAAAGCTTATGATACTTTTTCATCATATCTGTCACCACGACACATGGTTTCCCATTGACAAACATTGATGCCCCAAAGGCACCGATTCCTTTAATGTATGACTGAGTCAAGACCGTAACCCCCATTCTGAACAGGGTTAAGACAACTTTCTCATATCCACGAATCGGATCAAGCGTATATTCGTGAATTTTAGGCAAGTACAATTTAAGAAGTTCTTCATCATACTCAAAAGGATTATTGATTTGCTCAAATGAGTGCCGGGAACATCTTATCCAGAATCCGTTCATTTTCTTTTGCTTCTTTTCCTCAATGCTTACCTTAGACTTGCTGTATAAAGTATTTATCGGAGCAAAAGAATCATATTCATATATTGAGTTGCGGAATCCGAGGAAGCCCATCAATTGACGCTCATAATCTTCAATCTTGCTACGTTTTTTGATACTCATCCAAATCAACGAATTAAGCGCACCTCTATCTCTCTATTATCCTTGCCGCCAATGTGTCAGCCACTTGAATAATTGTCACCAAGGCAAACTTGTCCTGAGCCGCTTTGAAAGACATTTTTTCATCATTATTCTCCATATTCACACTCCATGGCCCCATGTGCCATCTTATAGCCACCATCTCAGAGTCGCACATAACAAGTCCCGCACATAAAGCAAGAATCACAGATTTTTCTCCATGCCCTATCGGAAATTCATCATATGATGAACTATAACGCGATGCCTCTTTTGTATAATCATAAGGACGCAGGCTTGGTTCCCTCTTGCGCTTGTAAACATCACACTTGCACAAGTCATGGAGCAAAGATGCAATAATGATATTATCCATACTGACCTCCTTCGCGATATGCGGACAAAAATTCTTCATGTTCTCCCATACGCCCAACGCCGCTTTAAAAGTGTTCAACGAATGCTGGGCAAGACCTCCCTCACAATTAAGATGGTAGACTGCTGAAGCCGGAGCAGTAAAGAATCCCATCCTGTCAAGCTCAAGAATCAAGTCTTCAACACCTTCCCTGCCTGTTGAGCGCAACAATTCTACGCATTTTTCTTTGTTTGCCTTTATATCTACTTCCATATCCATAAATTTCATTATGCGACAAAAATACATCACCATTGTGCCAAACAAGAGCACATCAATTAAATTTACTCCATTACGTCAAAAAAAACAACATTTTAAAGATTCGCGAATAATCCATAAATTTGCCGGCTGAATCTCAGATTATCGGGCAAAATTGGCTAAAGACATGAAAAAGCTATTGAACATATGCGCACTCGCGCTGCTTGCAGGATTGCAGAGCTGCAACTTCACAGGCCATGAAACATCAAGCGGAAACCAACAAGGAGAAACTCCGGAAAAGCCTGCTGACGAGCTTGTAATGCTGTTCACCAATGATTTGCACAGCCAGATAGAACCATTGGACGCCGCTTCTACCTATAACGCGGGAAGAGGAGGAGTCGCAAGGATAAAAGTGCTCGTTGACAGCGTGAGGGCAGCGGAAAAGGCTGTCATACTGGCAGATGCGGGAGATTTTGTCCAGGGCACATATTATTTCACCTGCCTGGGCGGAGACGTTGAAATGAGAATCCAGAAAGAAATAGGATATGACATAAGGACTGTCGGCAACCATGAATTTGACAAAAAGATTCCGGGACTGGACAGGATGTTTTCGCAGAACGACGTCGTTACGGTGAGCAGCAATTATAATTTCTCGGCTACTTCTCTCTTTGACAAAGTGAAAGAAGCTGCAATTATAGATGCCGCCGGACTCAAGATCGGATTCATCGGATTTGGAGCGCGCCTGGATGGACTTGTGGACCCCATTTCATGCGAAGGAGTCATATATTCAAATCCGTGGGAAAATGCCGACAGGCTGGCAGCGGCCCTCAAGCATGATGGAGCCGACCTTGTTATTGCGCTTTCGCACCTCGGCTACAATGCAAAGAGCGATGCGAAATACTATGACAAAGGCCTGGCCATGAACACAAGAAACATAGATTTGATCATCGGCGGCCACTCACATACCTTCCTTAACGAGGCTGTATATGTCACCAATATGGCAGGAAAGCAGGTCCCGATTGTCCAGACCGGTTCACGTGGCGTATGTCTGGGATACATGAAAATCAACATGAAGAAAACCGGCAAAGAACGCTTCACATATAGGCTGATTCCTGTAGATTCAAGGCTTGACTCACGCATAGACCCGGATTTTGCGGCCATGCTCAAAGGCTACTCTTCGGAGCTCGAAAAGACTATGGGAGAAGTGCTCGGCCAATGCCCTTCTACTCTCAGGAAAGGCAGCCCGCAAGGACTTCTCGGAAACTGGGCTGCAGACGCCATGACAGAGATATGCCGGGACACTTTCGGAGCGGTTCCGGACATGGCAATATGCAACAACGGAGGCCTGCGTACCGAATTGCCGGCAGGAGACGTGACCCGCAGCCGCATCTATTCAATATTCCCGTTTGA
>DBLW01000131.1 GCA_002298075.1 Bacteroidales bacterium UBA714
CAGGGTTTTCCCGGTGATCCCCTTTTTCAGTCAGCCCTTCGGTGTGCGTCTCGTGTGTGATAGGGGAGTGAAAAGAAAAACGCCCTTACAGCAATCTGTAAAGGCGTTTCTTTGGTGGGAGCAGAGGGAGTCGAACCCCCGACCCTCTGCTTGTAAGGCAGACGCTCTGAACCAACTGAGCTATGCTCCCGACTTTCAAAAGAACTTGTTCTTTTGCGGTGCGGACGGGACTCGAACCCGCGACCCCCGGCGTGACAGGCCGGTATTCTAACCAGCTGAACTACCGCACCATTTTGTTCAGTCTTTATGCGTTTTTCTTGAACGCGGATGCAAAGGTACGCAAAAAATCCGAACCTCCAAATTTTTTCGAACTTTTTTGATGATTTTTTGCAAAAAAAATGACGGCGGGCCTGTCCTGGTCCGCCGTCTGGTGAAGTTCGGAATCTGAAAAACAATGAAAATCAATGTATTCAGGGCGCAATCGCTATTTCACCTCAATTGCGCGCTTTTTTTCGTCTTTTTCAGTCTCATGTGCTTTCGGAATCATGACTTTCAGAACTCCGTCGCTTACCTTTGCTTCAATTTTTTCTTTGTCGGCGTTCTCAGGCAGTATGAGAGTCTGATGGAATTTGGAGTAGGAAAACTCTTTGCGGAGATAGTGGCCCTCTTTCTTTTCTTCTTCCTCTTTCTTTTTTTCCATTTCAATCTCAAGATTCCCGTCCCTGTTGATGTGGACTTTGAAATCTTCCTTCGTAGTTCCGGGAGCGGCAAGCTCAAGTTTGTAGCCTCGATCTTCTTCTATTACATTTATGGCCGGAACTGAACTGCCGGATTTGTCAAGTGCGCCGTTCTCGAAGAAATCATTGAAGAAATCCGGAAGCCAGCTTTGACTGTTCAATTTTCGTGTAGGTAACATTTTTTTCTTGTTTTATTTATTTGTTTGTCCGTTCGTTGTGCAATTACATTTTGAATGTTATGCGGGACGTGAAATATCAATATCCAGGCCATCTCCATATCAAGTATGAGGTAAATTTACTTATATTTGGGCTGACGCTCATATATACGCCCGGTCTCGGCAGAGTGAAAATAAATTTTGTCTCTGCTCTCAACTTTGGCTATATTTGTCCTGCGGACATATATACGCTTGTGTCTCGGCAGAGTGAAAATAAGTTTTGTCCCTGCTCTCGACTTTGGCTATATTTGTCCTGCGGACATATATACGCTTGCGTCTCGGCAGAGTGAAAATAAATTTTCCCTCTGCTCTCGACTTTGGCTATATTTGCATATGTACGGTGTGGTTTCGGCATAATCAAAGTGAACTTTGTTTCTGCTTTCGGCATTTTCGTATATTATATAATATGGCAAGGCTGTTGTCTGCATGGTGTACTAAACACACATTGGGTAAAGGAATGAAAGAAGAAGGAAATATTATAGTAAGGAAGGCGAGGGTGAATAATCTTAAGGATGTGACTGTTGAGATTCCTCGCGGTAAATTCGTTGTCATAACAGGAATATCCGGTTCAGGAAAGTCCTCGTTGGCGTTCGATACTCTTTTTGCAGAGGGGCAGAGACGTTTTGCGGAGAGTCTCTCTTCTTATGCCCGCCAGTTTCTTGGAAGAATGTCCAAGCCTGATGTCGAGCTTATCGAGGGAATACCGCCAGCGATAGCCATAGAGCAGAAGGTCAATACGAGGAATCCGCGCTCAACCATTGCTACCAGCACGGAGATATATGATTATCTTAGAATAATATTCGCGCGCATAGGAAGGACATTCTCTCCAATTTCGGGTAAGGAGGTGAAATGCAATACTATAAATGATGTTATGTCGTATGTCCTGGAAGGGGAAGCTTCGACAGCCTATATTCTTGCGGATTTGCAGTGGAGTGGCCGTGACGATAAGGTGGAGCTTATGCTGGCGCTGAAAGAGGAGGGATATTCCCGTTTGTTTACAGACAAGGCTGTGAGAATCGAGGATGTGATGAAGCATGCGCAGGACGGGGACTATCCTGAGGATGCATTTCTGCTGGTTGACAGACTTCGGATACCTCGCATTAAAGACGGGCTGCCTGTAATGGAGGACGGGACTGACTTGCCTCAGACTGAATGGGATGACCTTAATACCAGGCTTCATGCGTCTGTAGATACCGCATTCAGCAAAGGAAACGGTACAATGTATGTCCTCAAGGAGTCTGTGCGGGCTGACGATGCAAGACTGGAAGAGGTGAGGGGCAAGTTTGTGAACAGGTTCGAAGCGGACGGAATGGAGTTCAGCCGTCCGGACGAATATATGTTCAGTTTCAATAGCCCTTTGGGGGCATGTCCCGTATGCGGAGGACTCGGGCAGATAATAGGCATAAGTGAGGATCTTGTGATACCGGACAAGAGCAAGACAATATATGACGGAGCTATTGCATGCTGGCGGGGAGACAAGATGGGCTGGTTCAGAGATCAGCTTGTGCGTAATTCGGAGAGATACGGCATCCCTATTTTCGAACCTTACTGCAACCTGAGCCAGAAAGTGCGTGATATTATATGGAAAGGTCATCAGGGTGCGACCGAAGAGGAATCCGTGGTGGGACTTGACGAATTTTTCAGGTGGGTCGAATCTAACCGCTACAAGATACAGTACAAATACATGCTGAGCCGGTATTCCGGAAAAACGGTGTGCCATAACTGCGGAGGAAGCCGTCTTCGTCCGGAGGCTTTGTATGTCAAGGTCGGAGGCAAGAACATACATGAGCTGCTGAGCATGAATGTGGCCCAGCTGCTTGATTTTTTCGGACATTTGGAATTGACTTCGCACGAGCACTCCATAGTCTCGAAAGCCGTGGAGGAAATAGTCTCTCGCCTGAAATATATTGATGAGGTCGGTTTGGGATATCTGACATTGAACAGGACTTCGAATACTCTCTCGGGAGGTGAAAGCCAGAGGATTAATCTTGTTACTGCCCTTGGAAGTTCCTTGGTGGGCTCGTTGTATATTCTTGATGAGCCGAGCATCGGTCTTCATCCACGTGATACGGAACGCCTGATTGCTGTTCTGAAAAGGCTTCGGGACATAGGCAACACTGTAGTTGTGGTTGAGCATGACGAGGAAATAATGAAGGCAGCTGACATTCTGATAGACATAGGTCCGAAGGCCGGAGTGAATGGCGGGGAAATTGTTTTCGAGGGAAAGATAGGGGAGAATGTGTCCGGCAGCGGCAGCGAAAGGTCTCTCACACTTCAGTATCTTGAAGGCAAAAGGGCAAGATATGTCCGTAAGAAGCGCAAATGGACATCTTCAATAACTGTTGAAGGTGCGATGGAGCATAATCTCAAGGATATCACCGTCAAGTTTCCTCTTGGAGTCCTGACTGTCGTTACAGGAGTCAGCGGAAGCGGGAAATCATCCCTTGTCGGCGATATTTTGTATCCTGCTGTTTATCGCCATCTTAATCATACCGGCTCGGCTCCCGGCACTTTCCGTGGCCTTTCAGGCAATCTTGACAAAATCTCCCAGGTTGAGTATGTTGACCAGAACCCTATCGGTAAGAGCTCGAGGTCAAATGCTGTGACTTATCTGAAGATATATGATGATATCCGAAAGCTTTTGTCAGATCAGCAATATGCAAAAATCAATGGCTACACTCCGTCACACTTCTCTTTCAACATGGATGGTGGACGTTGCCCTGAGTGTCAGGGAGAAGGCTTTGTGAAAATAGGCATGCAGTTTATGGCGGACGTCTCAATGGTATGTGAGGCATGCGGAGGCAAAAGATTCAAGCCTGATATCCTTGAGGTAAGGTACAAGGGCATGAATATAGACGATATACTTAACATGAGCGTCGAGGAGGCCATAGCATTTTTCAAGGAACAGGAGGAACCAGTGGCAAAAAGGATTGCTGAAAGGCTCCAGCCTTTGATGGATGTCGGTTTGTCTTATATTAAGCTCGGCCAAAGCAGCAGCACGCTTTCCGGAGGCGAGAGCCAGAGGATAAAGCTAGCGTGGTTCCTTTCGATGACGGATACATCTTCCAAATCAAAGCCGCAGAAAGTGCTTTTCATTTTTGATGAACCTACCACGGGCCTTCATTTCTATGATGTTGAGAAATTGCTCAGATCTTTTGACGCTCTTCTTTCAAAAGGGCATTCAATAGTTGTCGTCGAGCATAATCCTGATGTCATAAGGTCAGCCGACTGGGTTATAGACCTTGGTCCGGAAGCCGGTGACGGCGGAGGAGACATCGTATATGAAGGTACGCCTGAGGACATGCAAGGATGCAACGGTTCATATACCGCCAGATACTTGTAATGCCGCTTATACATGCTCTTCTTTAATTTATGAGTCATCTGCTGGCGGCAGGTTGACTTCTATTATGAATAGTGCGCTTTCGTTGACGGGAGGGCCTGCTTCCATGTATATCAGACCTCTTCCCGGACCGGTGAGTTCCAGTGTCGCACCATGCCCGTCTTCATCAAGGGTATAGCTGTAGATGCCCTTGGCCTTGTCATCCTCCATGTATTCTGTACCGGCATTGAAAGGAGCGTATGCCGGCGTGAACTCGCACCAGATATGTATCCGGTCTCCTATGTCGCCTCTTATATAGCTTGACGGATATGCACGGAAACTTGGAGGTATTGCAGGTGAAAGCCCGCTTTTGTCAACTCTCCATCCGCCATCGTGGAGCCCGTCATCTTCCGGGCATACTGTTATAGTGTACAGGCAATTCCGTTCCACGTCAAGGTTGGAAGTTCCGTCTCCAAGATAGAACCTGTATATCAGCCTCTTACCGTCAGTCTTGTACTCTTCTGACATATAGTCAAACTCCATCTCAATGTATGAGCATATGTCTCTCATGTGGTCATCTTCCGAGAAAACCTTGTCCTTGCTGTCTGTGATTTCTTCCGGAAAATCCCCCTGCATGTTTTCAAGCATGTAAAGTGAAACTTCTTTGCTGATACCTATGCCCCCTGGACCGTTAGTGTTCAGCTCTTGGGTTTCCATGTCATTGCGGCTGAACCCTGCCGCAAAGCAGTCATCTCTGTCCATGACCTTGCTTTTCCCGAATACTCTTACTGATTTGGGACAATTGCCGACCTTTACTGATCTCACGTCCATCTTGACGTTTTCTGATAGTCTGCTCCTGTCCATTCTTATGTTTATCTTGGACATAAGGCGTATGAGCTGAAGGCTGAGTGTCATTCCGCTCTCTATAAATATGTCCTTTTCTTGCGCATACATCGGGATTCCCTCCCTGTATTCATCCGGATAGGCCAGATGATAGCGTATCTCTGAAAGTTCACTGATATGTGAGACATTGACCCTATATCCGAAATTGGCGCAAGCACAGAATGTATATCTCCTCCCTTTCACAAGGTTTACTTTGCATCCTCCGGCACCGTTGCCCAGCCACAGGGATTCCTCAGCGTCTCCATTTTCGTCAAATATGATGAGGCTTACATCCGTTATGCGCTCCTCGTCTGGATTGATTGCCTTGGTGTCAAGGCTTCCGGTCATGTATGAGATATGTACCTCGACAGTTTCCCCATCATATCTCATATGCTCATCATTCAGTTCGGAGGAGCAGCCGGCAGTAATTAATGCAGCACATGTCAGAAGCGCACTCCGTATTCTTCTTTTGTATTCCATTCCTTGATTTCTAAGTTGATTTCCAAATCTTCTGCACTTACCGGAATGTCGGGGTCTGACGAACCTTTTCTCCGGATTTTCAAATCATAGACGTATCTGCAGTTTCGCTCTATCCCGCGTCCGTTGCCTTCCTGATGTACGGAGTTGCGATTTATGTCAATTGGCCAGTACCATGTGGAATCGCCTGCTTTTCCCTCAATGACAAGTCTTGTGAAAGGAGAACCCGGACTTTCCTGAGTGCCGCAATTGGGGTAGCACAGCAGTGTGATGTCTGCTCTGAAAGTCTCTTTGCCTATTGGTCTGCCTATTACTTGGGCTATTATCCCGGGCTCTGAAAATTTCTCCAAATCATCGTGGCACAAGCATCCTGAATTTATTATGCGTTCCGGGGCAATGTCTCCTCCAGCCATTATCTTGCATGACGCGTTGACATTGGTCAGATACACTTTCACGTCTTTCAGTGTTTCTGCTGCATACGGCTTGCCTGAAAAATCACAACTGATGCTTCTTAATACAATTTCACTTGCAAGCCTTTCCATACATAGCGGGGCTGAAGCCGAACCGTCGTTTCCTGCTCTGACTCTGGTCTCTGCTGTCATCAGAGGATGTTCCTGATGCTCTTTTTCAAGTTCTGCCATGACATATGAAAGTGATTCACGTGAGTTTATGCCTTTCCATTGGTCTCTGTCGCGTTGCGAGTTTGCGCAGACAGTTATCTTTTTGTCTCCGCTTCTTGATGCGATTTCAAGTATGCCCTCATCAGTGCCGCCAAATCTCTGGTAGCAGTCGAGCCTTTGCAAAGCATCGTCATTGAAGACGAAGATATCCATGTCGCTGATGGCATCCTTGTCGGACTTGAGGATTGTAACCTTCACCGGAACACTGTCTGTTCCTGTTCCGGTGAAGGGCACATCCTGTCTCGGCCCGGGCTTGGCGCACCCGGGCAGCAGTACCGGGAGGATTACCAGCAAGGCGTAGTAGCCCAGAACGGGCAGGTTTAGATACCGGACTAGTCCGGCAAGAGAGTTAAAATGTGTGTAGAACTCCCGGTCTGTTTGTATGATATATTTCATTCCTAAAAATTATAGCTTATGCTGACTGAAATACCGGATGCGTAAGGTCTTTCCTTGCGAATGCATTCACGGACACTTGTCATGTAAGAAACAGTGATGCAGGATTCTTTCCATATCTTGAATGCATATCCTGCTTCCGCAGTCATGTCCGGTCCGGTGACATTGCCGTTCCGTATGCCTATTGCGGCAAACCACTTTCTGAATCTTCCGGCCGGCCAATATCGCACTGAGATGCCCAAGGCATGGAAGTCTCCGCGAGTCATTTCTGTATTGGCCGAGGCAAATTCTGAATCATGTATGTCTTCTTCATCCGGCCTTGAACCTTTCATTTGTGTAAGGTCCAGGGATACTTCTGCGCCAGCTGACCAGTTGCTCGCGAATCCGTAGCCGAAATGAAGGCTTGCCGTTCCGCATATCGCTTTCGCCAAGTCTGTGCTGACAAGGAATCTTCCGGCTTCCTGTCCGGCTGCCGGTGCTGTGATGGAGTATAGGAGTAGCATTGTCATAACTGCGCGTTTCATTTTTTTGATTGCAAATGTATGGCAGGAGCAAGATGGATATGTGCGATTTTAAAAAAGATTCATCATAAATTTCTTTTTTTTACATTTATAAAATAAATTTTATATCGCGAGGGAGTGGCAGACCGCCTTGCCATTTCAAAAGATGCCGGATATGATTGCTTTTGCAGAAATGCTGCATTATAGAATAGATGGAAAAAAATGCCGGTTACAGCTTCTGTTTGTTATGATGTAAGCAAATAATGCTTTATATTTGAAGACCCTAAAACAATCAGTGTGCAAAATTTTTTGTGACATTATGAAAATTGGCAATTTATTCAGAAAATTTACCGGGCATAGGCATCAGTATGCCCCTTCGTTCGTCCAGCAGGCGACATATCTTCAACAGGCTGCTGATGCGCTTTGCCGGATGACGGATACGATGGACAGCTCGGAGTGGAAAGTGCTTGAGAAAGAGGTGAAGGCATGCGAGGTGCAGGGAGATGCCTTACTGACTGAATTTTATGAGCAGCTTTATGAAAAGGTCATCACTTCCATACGCCGCGCAGACCTGCAGACGATAGCCCTGAACATTGACGAACTGCTCGACCATATCAATGATTCAGCCAAGTCAATACTCCTGTATATGCCGCAGCGCATCGACCCGCAACTGCGCGATCTTGCGCAATATATACGTGCTGAGGCAGACACGATAAAATCAATTGCCTCGATGCTTGGAGACTTGAGGCATAATTTTTCTCAGATTTCGCTCGGATGCGACCGCATTACTGAACTGGAGCATGCTGCGGATGATGCATATGAGGAATATATCGGTTATATTTTCACTCAGGAGAAGAATGCGATAGAATTGATGAAGTATAAGAATATAGCGGAAACCCTTGAGGCTGCGACAGATGCCGGCAAGACAGTGTCCGACAATATAAGGAAAATTATTCTCAGATATGTTGACTGACCTTCTGCGCTGATTGTGTCAGGAAATGCCTCAAAGCAAAAGCGGCTGGCTAAAATCATTTAGCCAGCCGCTTTTCTTGTTATTGTAACTTATGCTCCGAAGTTGTCGTACAGGATATTCTCTGGAGGTACTCCGAGACTGTCAAGCAACTTGACTACAGAAGCAACCATCATAGGAGGTCCGCACATGAGATAGAGGGCATCCTCAGGATTCTCATGCTGCTTGAGGTAAGTCTCATACATTACATTGTGCACAAAGCCTGCAACATATGGAACCCCTGCCTCATCTGCAGCAGGATCCGGCCTGTCAAGCGCAAGGTGGAACTTGAAGTTAGGGAACTCCTCCTGAATCTCGTTGTAATCCTCAAGGTAGAACGCTTCCTTGAGACTGCGTGCTCCGTAGAAGAAGTTGACTTTCCTTGAAGTCTTCTCTGTCTTGAACAAGTGCATGATGTGGCTTCTCATAGGAGCCATACCTGCGCCTCCGCCGACGAAAATGAGCTCCTGGTCCGCAGGAAGGTTCTTCGGAAGGAAGAATTCTCCGTAAGGGCCGGATATGGTTATCTTGTCGCCAGGCTTGAGGGAGTAGATGTATGAAGAACATACTCCAGGATTTACGTCTACCCACTTGCCGGCAGCCCTGTCGAAAGGAGGGGTGGCGATACGTACATTCAGCTTGATGATGTCACCCTCTGCAGGGTAGCAGGCCATTGAGTATGCACGTACTGTAGGAGTCGGGTTCACCATCTTGAGATTGAATACGCCCATCTTCTCCCAGTCTTCGCGGTACTGCTCGTCCACATCAATGTCCTTGTAGTCAACAGTTACTGCCGGAACGTCAATCTGTATGTATCCTCCTGACTGGAAATTCAGGTGCTCACCTTCAGGAAGCTTTACGACAAACTCCTTGATGAAAGTAGCCACATTGTGGTTTGATACGACCTCGCATTCCCATTTCCTTACGCTGAGAGCTGAAGCCGGAACCTCGATTGCAAGGTCTTCCTTGACTTTCACCTGACATCCAAGACGCCAGTTAGCTGCAATCTGCTTGCGGCTGAAGAAGCCTACCTCGGTAGGGAGAATCTCTCCTCCGCCTTCGGTTACGCGGCATTTGCACTGTCCGCAGGCACCTTTTCCTCCGCATGCAGAAGGAAGGAATATCTTCTGCTCGGCAAGAGTGGAAAGAAGGTTGCCGCCAGGGGTGACCTCAATGATCTTGCTTCCGTCGTTTATATTAATCTTTACTTTTCCTGACGGTGTCAGCCTTGCCTTGATGAAAAGGAGGAGGGCCACCAGGATGAGTGTGAGGATCACGAAAATGATCACAGAAAAAAGTATTGTCATCTGCATAGTCTAAATCCTCCAAATTAAAGCTGAATACCCATGAATGTCATGAATGCGATACCCATGAGACCAACGGTGATGAAAGTGATGCCGAGGCCCTTGAGCGGAGCCGGAACATGCGAGTATGCCATCTTCTCCCTGATTGCGGCGAGTGCGATGATTGCAAGCCACCAGCCGATTCCTGAGCCGAGAGCATATGTCGCAGCTTCTCCGACATTCACGAATGCCTTTTCCTGCATGAACAGCGAGCCGCCGAGGATTGCGCAGTTCACGGCGATGAGCGGAAGGAAGATTCCGAGCTGTGAATAGAGCGCAGGTGCGAATTTCTCCACTACCATTTCCACAATCTGTACGATTGCCGCAATGACTGCGATAAAGACGATGAAACTGAGGAAGCTCAGGTCTATGGTCGCGTACTGTTCTCCAAGCCATGCGAGTGCGCCCGGCTTGAGGAGGAACTCATTGAGAAGGTAGTTGATAGGGAGAGTTACGAGAAGCACGAAAACAACCGCAACACCCAAACCGTTGGCTGTCTTCACATTCTTTGATACCGCCAGATATGAGCACATGCCCAGGAAGTAGGCGAATATCATATTGTCAACAAAAATTGACTTTACGAATAAGCTAATATAATCTGCCATTTCTTGTTCGAGTTAGTTGTTATTTCTCCTGAAGTTCCTTCTGTATGGACCTCTGTGCCCAGATTATGCAGCCGAGCAGGATAAGGGCCATAGGAGGAAGAATCATGAGACCGTTGTTCATATATCCGAGATCGTAGAATGACTCCGGAATAATGCGGAATCCGAAGAGCGTTCCGCTTCCGAGAAGTTCACGGAAGAACGCCACGATCACGAGGATCAGTCCATAGCCGATTCCGTTTCCGAGACCGTCCATGAATGATGCGAAAGGCTTGTTTCCGAGGGCAAATGCCTCGATGCGGCCCATCACGATACAGTTGGTGATGATAAGGCCGATATATACGGACAGTGTCTTGCTGACACTATATACGTATGCCTTGAGCACCTGGTCCACGAGGATAACCATAAGGGCTACAACCACGAGCTGGACAATGATGCGGATACGGTTAGGTATTGTATTCCTCAGAAGTGAAGCCACAAGGCTTGAGAGCGCAGTGACGATGGTCACTGAAAGTGCCATTACGCATGCTCCCTTGAGCTGTACTGTCACTGCAAGTGAGGAACAGATGCCGAGTACGAGGACAGATATAGGATTGCCCTTGAATATCGGGTTCAAAAACGTTTCTTTAAAATCAAAGTCTTTCATATATGCTATTCCTCCACGTTTTCAGTTTCCTCAGCCTCGGCTTCTTCTGCAGCTTCCTGCGCAGCGGCCATTTCAGCAGCGGCCTGCTTTGCGGCAGCAGCTTTGCTGAGGTATGGTTCATAGTATTTTGACCAGGTGTTTATGGTTTTGCCGAGTGCCTGTGAAGTAATTGTGGCTCCGCTGATTGCGTCAACACCGTTCTCTGCACCTTTTGCGCCGCCTTTCACAACTGCGAATCTCTCTTCTCCTTCACCGAATTTCTTTCCCGGGAACTGTCCCTGGAAAAAGTCTTCTGTGATTTTTGCTCCGAGGCCCGGAGTCTCGCTCTTGTGGTCAAACACAGCGCCGGCAATTGTCTTTCCGTCTTCTGTTACTGCAAGATAACCCCAGATAGGACCCCAAAGACCTGCACCGTAGCAAGGAATCACAGTGATTTCCTTACCGTTGATGTCAAGGACATATACAGGAAGTTCAAGAGATGAAAGAAGGTCAGCCTGTCCGGCCTCAATCTTCTTGATGATGTCATTCTGGTTCTTGAGATCAGCTGTGGTTGCTACCTGAATCTTGTTCAGGTCCTCCTTGCCCATGTTCATCTGGCCTTTCCTGTTTCCGTTTCCGTCAACATAGAAAGCATCAGTGATTTTTTCAACGTACATTTCCATGACATTGGTGTCCTCGGAAATTGTCACGTCCGCATCAGACTGGGCAGCGGCAGTGAGTACCTGGGTTATGGTCTCTTTCTTGACGTTCTCGTCCTGCATAGGCTTGAGGGCCATGGCTGCAAATGCCAAAACCGCAGCGACCACCACAACGAGGACAGTCGAATATATGACCGTATATGTATTACTGTTTGTATTCATACCTATATTATATATTAAGCGATTTTAACTTTCTTAGCCCTTCTCTTGATTGAGAACTCGATGACATAATGGTCAATCAGAGGTGCGAATGTGTTCATCAGGAGGATGGCGAGCATCATTCCTTCAGGATATCCTGGGTTCCAGAGACGTACAGTGACAGCAAGGGCACCTACGAGGAAGCCGTATATCCATTTTCCGCACTCGGTCTGAGCAGATGTCACAGGGTCGGTTGCCATGAATACGGTTCCGAAAAGGAAACCGCCCATTACGAGCTGATAGTAGCCCGGAAGGTCTGTTGAGCCGACAGCATATCCGAGATATCCGATGGCGAGTCCTCCGATAACTGATGAAAACATGATTTTCCAGCTTGCCACGCCTGTCCAGATGAGGATTGCCGCACCTATGAGGATTGCTATGGCTGAAGTTTCACCGACTGAGCCTGGAATAGTTCCGATGAACATGTCCATGAAGTCTGTTCCTGCAGCCATGAGACCCTCTGAGGTCGGATGGGCGAGCGGAGTAGCTCCGGATACGCCGTCAATAAGTCCGTTGCCTGAAGCATATGCCGTTCCTTCTGCCATGTAGCGGGTCATGCCGCCGGTCCAGATGGTGTCGCCTGACATTTTGCTCGGGTATGAGAAGAAAAGGAACGCACGTGCGATGAGTGCAGGGTTCCAGATGTTCATTCCTGTGCCTCCGAACACTTCCTTTCCGATGAGCACTGCAAAGGCCACGGCAATCGCAAGCATCCAGAGAGGAACGTCAACAGGTACTATAAGCGGAATGAGCATACCTGACACGAGGTATCCCTCATTGACTTCATGTCCCTTGATCTGTGCGGAAACGAACTCGATTCCCAGACCAACGATGTATGATACAAGGTAGAGAGGTATAACCTTCACGATTCCGTACCACACGATGTTCCAGAAGCCCCAGTCATTGAGACCGAAGGCGAGCTTGTGCTGGAAGCCCACATTCCAGATGCCGAAAAGCATAGCCGGAACAAGAGCGAGCACAACCATAATCATGACTCTCTTCAAATCGACGCAGTCCCTTACGTGTGAGCCTCTGCGGGTCACTGTGTCCGGAACGAAAAGGAATGTCTCAAAGGCATCGAATGTCGAATGGAGGAATCCGAACTTGCCGCCCTTTTCGAAAGACGGCTTGATTTTATCTGTTAATTTTCTTAATCCGTTCATAATTCAAAGTCTTTAGCACATTTCTTTCAGCATGAGTGAAATGCCGTCAGTGATGATCTGCTGGATGTCAATCTTTGAAGGACACACATATTCGCAAAGTGCGAGATCCTCCTCGAGAACCTCGTAGATTCCGAATTTTTCCATGTTGTCGATATCCTGTGCGAGGCATGCCTTGAGCAGATGTACCGGATACAGCTGCATAGGAAGAACCTTGCTGTACACATCATTCAGGACAAATGCCCTCGGGCCGCCGTGAAGATTCGTGTCCATGTCATATTTCTTCTTCGGAGTGAGCCATGAGAAATATGTGCGTGATGAACTGAACTGGCTGAACCTCATAGGCTTTGCCCATCCGAGCATCTCGTATTCATTTCCCTCCTTGAGGATTGTCACCTGATTGTCGAAGAAGCCGAGGAAACCGTCTTTCCCGATGTTGGTTCCGGTGAGAACGTCACCGCTGATGAACCTGAGCTCTTCTGACTGGCTGTAGAACTCCTTTATGTCAGCCATTGATATGCCTGGATAACCGTCCACGTAGGCAGGGCTTACCGCTTTAGGGCCTGTCACGGCTATTTTTCTCCTGAGGTCGTATTTTCCTGTGTTGAAGAGACGTCCGATTGCCGCGAGCATGAGCAGGGACACTGTCCATACGGTCTCACCTTTGCGTATAGGGCTGATGTTGCTGATCTGTACTCCGACATTGCCGGCAGGATGGCTGCCGCTGAAAGTGTGGAGGATGACGTTCTCAATCTTGTGGAACGGGGTGCCTGAGTAATTTGCCGCATTGAGCGAGAAATGTACACCTCCGTCAGTAAGTTTTCCGAGGGCGTTGATTGCAGTCTGGATGTTCGCGAACTCTTCCCTGAGAGTGAACTCCGGATCTGCTGCCAGAGGTGCAGTTGAGAATGCTGATACGAAGATTGCCTTAGGCTTTGCCTGAGGGTCTGCGATGATGCCGTAAGGTCTCTGCACGATGGCTGGCCAAAGACCTGATTCAAGAAGGGCTTCCTTAATCTGGTCTGCAGTCATGTCGGACGGCTTCCTGACGCCGAAGTCAACATGTTCCTGTTCTGCATCGGCTTTGATGCGTACCTCAAGCAACTTTCTCTTTTCGCCTCTTACGACCTCTGCCACTGTTCCGCTGACCGGAGACGCGAAGAGAATCTTCTGAGACATCTTGTCTGCCAAGACCGGGGTACCTGCGAGGACCTTGTCTCCCTCCCTGACGAGAAGCTTCGGAACGAGGCCTCTGAAGTCGGTAGGTTTGACGGCCACAACGTCAGGAACGATCACCTTCTTGGTTGTCTGGGCGGCTACTCCGGAAATCGGAATGTCCAGTCCCTTTTTCAAATAGATGTTGTTTGACATTATATAAACCGTTTTGAGTTTTTATTCAAAAATCGCCCGCGAAGATAAGGTTTTTTTTCCTATTTTTGCGCCCGTTATGGAAAATAAATGTCTTGCTATATTAGAGGGGCTGAACAGTGTGCAGAAGCAGGCTGTCAGTTGTGTGGACGGACCGGTGCTGATTGTGGCAGGTGCGGGGTCTGGAAAGACCAGGGTGCTTACGAGCAGGATTGCATATATCCTTGCGGCAGGGTGTGACCCGTCAAGGATTCTTGCCCTGACGTTTACCAAGAAGGCTGCTTCTGAAATGAAGGAGAGGATTGCCCTGATGGTGGGGGAGCGAAGTGCGAGGAGACTCTATATGGGAACCTTCCATTCCGTGTTCATAAGATTTTTGCGTGAATTTGCCGAGTCTCTGGGATATCCTTCCGGATTTACAATATACGATACAGGGGATTCGGTGAGCGCGATAAAGACATGCCTGAAGGAACTTCAGCTGGATGAAAAAGTATATAAGCCGAAAGATGTGCTGTCGCGCATATCCATGGCCAAGAACAATCTTGTGACACCTTCGGCTTACAGGAGAAATGCAGTCGCATTGCAGAACGACGCATCCGCAAAGAAGCCGAGGATATGTGACATCTATGAGCTGTATGCGGCAAAATGCAGGCAGGCGGGAGTGATGGATTTTGATGACATCCTTCTGAACATGAACATTCTGCTGCGTGACAACCATGAGGCTTTGGAGTCCATATCAGGACGTTTTGACTACATCATGGTGGATGAGTATCAGGACACGAACTTCGCCCAGTACATAATACTCAAGAAACTGAGCCAGGCGCACGGGAATCTGTGCGTCGTGGGGGATGATTCGCAGTCCATTTATGCGTTCCGCGGGGCGAAGATTGAGAATATACTGAATTTCAAGAAGGATTATCCGGGGCATAACATCTTCCGTCTTGAGCAGAACTACCGCTCTACAAAAGTCATAGTGGATGCGGCCAACTCATTGATTGCCAAGAATACCGCACGTATTCCGAAAGAGTGCTACTCTATGGGTGAAACCGGTGAGAAAATCCGGCTTATACAGGCATACACCGAGCAGGAGGAAGCTTTTCTTGTGGCTTCTTCCATTGTTTCGCGTATTCACTCCGACTCAGCGCAGTATCAGGATTTTGCAATCCTGTACAGGACGAATGCACAGTCCCGTGCGCTTGAGGAGGCCCTTCGCAAAAGGAATATACCATATGTGATATATTCGGGAAACTCGTTCTTTGACAGGGCTGAGGTCAAGGATATGATGGCTTACATAAAGTTGGCCGCCAATCCTAATGATGACGAGTCCTTCAAGAGGATAGTCAACAAGCCTGCACGCGGAATTGGTGACACCTCACTGTCTGCCCTTGCAGCTGCGGCGCTTTCCCATGAGACGTCTTTGTTCAAGGCCGCATTTGCGGATGACTTGGAATCCTATGGACTCAAGACTCCGGCAATCAAGAAGATACGTGATTTCTGCGAGCTGATGAACGGCTTGTGCATTAGAGTCCCGAAGGAGGATGCTTATACTGTGGCAACGGCTCTTGCCATGCATTCCGGACTTCTTGCTTTTTACAAGAGCGACACGAGCATAGAGGGCCAGTCTCGCACAGCGAATGTGGAGGAACTTCTCAACAGCGTAAAGAACTATATAGAAGAAAGGCAGAATGAACTTTTCGAGGATATGCAGGCTGAGGGGCTTGTAGGGGAGGGGACTGAGCTTTCTGCTGCGGATCTTCCTGTTGTGACATTGGACGATTATCTTGAGAATGTGTCCTTGCTGAGCGCCGTTGATGTGGAGGATGATGAGAACGGTTCCAATAAGGTCACTATGATGACGGTACATTCATCAAAAGGACTTGAGTTCCCTTATGTCTATGTAGTGGGAATGGAAGAGAATATATTCCCGTCCGGAGGTTTCATGGCATCTGAAAGTGATATTGAGGAGGAGCGCAGGCTGTTCTATGTGGCTATGACAAGGGCCAAGAAAGCGGTTGCATTTTCATTTGCGCAGACCCGTACCCGCAACGGGAAGCATGAGTCCAATTCTCCGAGCCGTTTTGTGCGTGAGGTCGACCAGCAGTATATTGCGAATCCTTTGACTGTTGACATGGCTTCCGAGGAAGAAAGGCACCATTCTTCAGAGGGGTGGGGGCGTCAGGCTTATTCCAAGAAGCCTGGATATGCATATGGGATGTCTTCGCGTCCTGAGTTTGTCAAGAAGCAGCCGGCCCGTCCTGTATCCGGTGCTCCGGCTTCCCGTGCGGATGCTCCGGTGCCAAAGGGACGTCCTGCCAATGTGAGTCCGAGGCCTGTGCCTGCGAGAGTTGCGGATGCTGATTTTGAGCCGACTCCGATTCTGCAGCTTCGTGCCGGACAGAGGATTGAGCATAACCGTTTCGGGTTCGGCAAGATTGTCGAGATAACTGGAAATGCCGCTGACTTGAAGGCAAAAATAGCCTTTGACGGGCATGGAGAGAAGATTCTGATACTTAAATATGCTAAAATTCGCGTGGTGGATATTGCAGAATGA
>DBLW01000154.1 GCA_002298075.1 Bacteroidales bacterium UBA714
TTAATTTCCATACTCCGTTCGAGGGCACTGAATATCTTGCCCTGGATATGGAAACAAGGGCCGGAATCATAGATATGGTCATCGGCTACAAGAAGAAAGGCTATCCTATAATGAATTCTGTATCCGGACTCAAATTGATGAAGACCAATTCTTTTAAGCGCAGCTGCTGGGTGACTGACTTTGTCTATCCGGACGGCAAGCGTGGCTATTGCGTCGGCTACGGTACGGATAAATGCACACAGTGCGGGTTCTGCATGTCAGGCGAGATGGCATCGGTATTCTCGTTCAGGCCGGATACTATATTAGCAGGGCTTAAACTTCGTGCATAGTCATATACGCCTGCGTTTCAGCAGACTTGATATATAACCGCCCATGGCCTCCTAATCAACATTCAAAATGAAACATTACCAGGAAATTCCAAACTTATCATGAAGAAAATAGAATTAAGGCACAGATTATATGCGCCGGTTATTTTATGTGCATTGCCTTTTGCCGCTTTTTCGTGTGTCGACAGCGAATATGACATTGACAAGCCGTTTGACATGACAGTTAATTTTCTAAAGGATGCGGCTTTGCCTGTGGGGAATGTGAAGAAATTGTATCTGAAGGACATTTTACTCGGAACAGACGAGACGCTTGTCGGTACTTCTGCTGACGGTGACTATTACCTTACTTTTGTCCAGGGACAGATGGATACAGAAATAAAGGTTCCTTCTTTTGAGTATGGGGGATTTACCAAGAATGTCCAGATTGTTCCGGAACTCACGAAAGCCGCGGACGCAGGAAGAATCTCCGGTACATTCGATTTCGGGACAATACACTTCAATTGTAACATGGAATCGCATGACCTTCCTGAAGAGGTAACGGGTCTGAAGCGTTGCGAGGTGGTTTCAAGCATTCAACTGTCATTGCAGACTGCACCTGGCCAAGGGCTGATAACGCTTCCTTCTGGGGCTGAAATCCGTTTCCCGGAATTTCTGGTGATAGCTCCATGGCTTCAGGAGGGAATCAGCAAGACCGGCCCCAATGTTTTCACAACCACACGTGACTTCCCTATCGCGAATTCCGTAGATTTCATATTTCCGGTAGAAGCTATTGATTTTGAGGCTGTTCCTGACGGCGAGGGCCTGCTCGCTCCTGGACATTTCAAGATGACGGCTGATATACTGCTTTCAGGCAGCGTGCGTGTAGATAATATTCAGACAGATGCTTTTCCGGATATTACCGGTAAGTTGAAACTTAATCCGGCAAGGTTTGTCATGGCCGTAGCTAAATTGGCTAAAGAAACCGGGATTCCGGTCTCCCCTGTCATGGTCGGAGACCTGCCTGAGTTCTTGAACGGTGAAAATCTTGTGCTTGACCTTCAGGGCCTGAGGCTTGATATGGCTGTGGAAAACACTTTCCCGCTCGGAGGCAATATGAGGGCTGGAATAAGGACAAGCGGCACTTCCGGTACGCTGGCTTCTGTTGCCCTCGGACCTGTGCATTTTAGTGCTCCTGCACTCGGGCAGACTGCCAGGAGCGCATTTTCGTTTTCACAGTCAGGTACAGGAGCACCGCAGGGCTATGCTGATGTAAGGACGGCAGATTTCGATAATCTTCTGAGAATTATCCCGCAGCAGGTAGGAATTTATGGCATGACTGTTTCTGTTGACGATACTTATGCGGAGATTGGTTTCGGAATGCCATATAAAATAAGTGCGGACTATTCTCTCGCCTCTCCCCTTGCGTTCGGCAAGGATGTGGAGATGTCCTTCGTTCAGGATATGACCGGATTGGGCATTGACCTGTCTGATTTCGGCCTGACAAAAGCGCAGCTTACCCTCGATGCCGTGAGCAGTGTTCCACTGGAGTTCTCTCTCCAGGCCGAGGCGATAGATGCTGGCGCTAATGTCATATCCGGAATAGATGTGCTTCTCGAAGGAAAGATTATAGCCGGTTCCCTCGATAATCCTTCGGAATCAAAACTTATTCTCAATCTGTCAGCAGAAGGAGCCGATGTCGCATTTGACGGGCTCAGGCTGCGTATGTCGACAATCTCGGGCGGGCCGTCTCTCGCTGGAATCCCGCTGAATGAAGCCCAGGGCATAGAAATGAAGAACCTGGTTCTGAGAGTTCCGGAAGGCATAACATTGGACCTTGGAGGTGATGAAGACGAATAAAATGCAGCCGGGCAGATGACTGGTCCCGGACATCCGTTTTTTACTTGCAACTATATAAACTGACAGCATAATGAAAAAAATACATATAATACTTGGTATTATGGCGGTCCTCGCAGCCTCCGCGAGCGCGTATGCACAACAGAACCTCAGGAGCGGATATTTCCTTGACGGGTATACATACCGCTATAAGTTCAACCCGGCATTCCAGGGAGAGCGCGGTTATATAGCCCTTCCTGCCATAGGACGGATCGGGGTCGGCTTGGAAAGCTCCATTGCCATGTCCGATGTGGTTTATCCATTGGAAAACGGTTCTCTTGCCACTTTCCTGCACCCTTCTGTCCCGGCTGACGATTTCCTTTCCGGACTTAAGGATATGAACCGCCTCGGAGTCAATGTCGACCTGGGCATATTGTCAACCGGTTTCCGTACTGGCAAGAGCTACCATACTATAGACGTTTCTCTACGTGCCGATGCCGGAGTGAATCTTCCGAAAGATCTTTTTGCGTTTGCCAAGAACGGAGCATCAACAGGGCAGACTCAATATGACATCAGCAATGTAGGTGCGCGCCTGGATTCGAGACTCGAGTTTGCATACGGTTATTCGAGAAGCATAGGCAGAAATCTTTATGCCGGGGCCCGCATCAAATTTCTTGTCGGCATAGCTAATGCGAGGATTGCAATGCAGAGGATGAGCCTTGAGATGTCGCAGGACCGCTGGGCCTTAAAGGCAAACGGAAGCATGACGACTTCCGGGATGCTTGCATTCAAGACTATGGCTGAGGCTGGAACTTCAGAGAATGCCTCGCAGGACAATCTGATCTCGTTCGAACCGGATATGTCTATGTTTGAAGCTCCTGATGCCGCAAACAAGATAATGAACGGCATTTTAAGTTTCGGAGGAGCCTTGGATTTGGGAGTCTCATGGGACTTTTGCAGGTATTTCACCCTTTCCGCATCAGTGTTGGACCTTGGTTTCATGTCGTGGAACAATACTGCAAGAGCCGTCACTCCGGATACTGCATGGGAATTTAACGGTTTCGGCAGCAATATCGGAGAAGAAGGCGCTCCTACTTTGGGAGAGCAGTTCGGGACAATGGGAGAAGAACTGCTGCAGGCTTTCAATTTCGAGCGTGTGCAGGCAGGTGTCAAATCTTCGGAGGCCCTTGCGATGACCATGCATTTGGGCTTGGAGGCCAGGATGCCTTTTTACGAGAAAATGTCAGTAGGGCTTTTGGGAACCCGCCGTTTTGACGGAGCGTTTTCATGGACTGAAGGACGCGTATCCCTTAATATTGCGCCGCTGAAATGGCTCAGTCTCACAGGCAATTATGCTATATCTGATTTCGGTCAGTCTGCAGGAGCTGCGATTAATCTTCATGTTCCGGGATTTACGCTTTGCGTCGGTGCTGATTCTTTTCTTCCTATTATGAATGTCGCTCCTCAGTTTATTCCTATTGATAGTTGGAATACCAATGTGACTTTCATGCTTTGCTTTGCATTCGGAAAATATCACAAGATGCGGTGACGGTGGAATTGCCCGCTCATATTGAAATTTCCCCCGGAGAGTGCTGTAAGACTTTCTCCGGGGGAAATTCTATGTATGCGGCCGTAATTTGTCAGTGTGAGCACAAGAATGCTTTGGTCTTTTTCCAGTTGCCGAATTGCAGGTCGGACTCCTTCATCAGCAGATTGAGCATTCCGCGGTCCTGAAACCGCAGGCCGGCATCCGGGTCAGAGCAGAGCTGCAGAAGATTAAGCATGTCGGGATAGTTTTCGCAAGTCCGGACGCATGACGGAAGCCCGAGCAGTTTAAGCCCGTCTTCCTTATCTGCGCAGGCGGAAAATGTGATTTCAAGTTCATGGTCAGTAAGCGGCTGGTCTTCATCGTCAACAAGCATGCAGCTCTGGAATGTCTCAAAATTGATGGATTTTGCATATTTTACCACAAACTCCCCTTTCTTCCATTCCCCCGGGCCGTTTCCGGTGGCGTTCTCATATCCGAGCCACTCGTCCAGGGCAGCGAAGAAATACAGCATGCCCTCGTGAGGTAGCTTTCCTTCAGGGTCGAAGGGAGCTATGTCCTCGCAGTTTATCTGGCATATGAAAGTCAAGGGATAATCGTATGTTTCCCCGTCTTCCGTAACCGGTACTGTCGGATATTGCATGTTTTCAGGCATGTCCGGGTCGCCCCACCATTTGCTGGCGCAGA